>NZ_QAIM01000251.1:0-7738 GCF_003061035.1 Acidovorax sp. HMWF018 | reverse complement strand
GCGTCACAGTTGAGCAGTTCATTGAGGTGCTCGACGACTACATCCGTTGGTACAACGAGAAGCGGATCAAGATCTCCCTGGGGGCCCTCAGCCCGACCGAATACCGGGTGAGCCTTGGACTTGCGGCATAAAACCAGTCCAAGTTTTTATCCGCACCCCCAGTGGGTCACTTCTGCGTGGAAATCAACACCCTGCCGACCAGCAGTCTTTACCACGCCGCGAAATGGGGTCTGGAAGGCTTCAGCGAATGCCTTCGCCAGGAACTGGAGGGGTTTGGGGTCTTCGTCACACTCATTGAACCGGGCGGCGCTCGCACGAGCTTCAGCCGCAATTTGCAGTACGCGCCGGCGAACCCCGCCTATCAGGACACGCCCGCTGGACAGATTCGCGCGATGTTCGAGAACGCGGGTGACGAGTTGTACACGCTCGATCCGCAGAAGATCGCGCACCGGATCTTCGACACGGCCACGAGCGAGAAGCCACCGCTTCGGGTGGCGCTGGGCGGTGACGCCTTCGGCGTCATCCAGGCGGCGCTCAAGGGCAGGCTGTCTGCCCTTGAAGCGCAGGAGAGTCTGGCGCGATCGGTGGCCTTCGATAGCTGATCGCTGTTTCAGGTCAAGCCCAGGGCGACGGCAAAGCCAGCAGCAGCCATGGCCGCGTACGACGGGAGCACTCTCCATGCGAGCGCCCTACCGCCCAGCGACATCAACAGGACAAGTTTGGTGACCTGATTGACGGATGCGGCGATGAACAAGGCCAGGGTGGCCGAAGCGGCGGTGACGGCGCCCTCGGTCACCAGGCGGCCAATCGAGAGCGTGATCGCATCGACGTCCACCAGACCCGAGGCAGCGGCGGTCAGCATGACGCCAGCATCCCCGAAGCGATCGGCAAGAAAGCGGCCTGCCAGCATCACCGCGGCCAGGAAGGCTGCGAACTGGAGCGCGGAGCGCAGCTGCAATGGGTTGCCAAGCTGAAGTTCGGGCAAGTCGTCGGCGGGCGACCGCGCCGCCAGGAACGTCCCCAGAACACCGCCAGCCACGGCCATGGCCACGAAGATGACCACCGGGTCCCAGCCGATGCCGGGGGCTGCGATGGCGACGAGAGCCGCCATGCGCGCAAACATGGCTGCGCAGGCGAGCGCCGCCCCCGCCGCTGCCAGTGGATGCCAGCCTGGCGTCTGCCCGGCCCAGCGCGCCAACGTGGCCGTGGTGGCGGTGCTCGACACGATCCCGCCGAGCAGCGCTGTGAATACCAGCCCTCGTTTCCTGCCGAGCGAGCGCATCAGGACGAACCCAGCGAACGACAGCACTGCCAGCAGGACAACGGCCCACCAAAGGCGATAGGGATTCAACGCCTCATAGGGGCCAAAGCCACGATCAGGGAGTACGGGCAGTACGACCACGCTGATCAACAGCAACTGCGTGCCGCTGCTGATCTCCGCCTCGGACAGCTTGCCGACGCCGGCGTGCAAGAGCTGCTTAAAACGCAGCAGCGCCAGCACGACCACGGCGGCGACCGCCGAAACGCGCCAAGCGCCACTGGTCGCCAGCGCCCCGATGGCGAAAGTCGCAAGGGCGGCGACGGACGTGGTCAGTCCCATCACGGCATGCATATGCGCCGTCACCAGGTAGCCCACCACCAGATACACCCCGACGAGTACGAGCAGCGCGATGAGCATGCCGGCTCCCCAGCGCTGGGCCAGCAGCCCGCCAAGGCCGCCGAGCAGGCCGATCAGCGCAAAGGTGCGAACGCCCGCGACGCGATGTCCCTCGGGCCGCTCGCGTTGCTGCCATCCCCGTTCCAGGCCGATCAGAAGTCCCGAAGCGAGTGCCAGCCCGAGCCCGACCAGCGCGGGATCATCGAATTCACTCATCGTCGAACCTGGACGCGGTCACGGATGAAATCACGCTGCAGTCCCAGCGAAGCATCGGTGCGCGCCATCGACACCTGGGGATCGGTCTCGATGCCGCTCAAGGCGCGAATGGCATCGATGGTCTCGGGGATTACGATCGCCTGGTTGAAGACCTGGTAGGTGTAGTACGCCTGATCGCCATCGACCGAAAGCACGTCCTCCCACAACGCGACCTCCCACAGGTCGCCGCGCGGGCGGCCGAGATCGGCCATCAGTTCCACCGTGCTGTTGAGGGCCACGAGACCATCCGAGGATCGCACGAACGCGATCCGTGGCGCAGCGCGAAAGGCCGCCAGCACCTCGTCGCGCGTGGCCGGCCTCGTCAGTTCGACCCACCAGGTGTGCAGGTGGCTGCTGTTGTGCGGCGCCTTGACCGCGATCGTGACGACGTCCAGGTCCGGGATCACAGTGCGCGCGTCCGGTCCCTGATGGCTGGGGATCGTCTTCTCCGGCACGAGCGTGTTGATGATGCCCTCCGCATGCGCCTCCCACGGGTCGGAAGCCCGGCGGATCAGCGTCCCGCGGGCTCGCTTGAGCAGGCCCGCTGTCCGAAGCGCCCCCAGGGTGCGCACGATCGACGTCGTGTTGCAGGACACCACCCGGGTGGAGGTGCGGCCGATCGCGGTTGCGTAGTTCTCCTGCGCGACGAACGAATGACCGGTCAACGCGTGGGACTCGCCGCCATGGAAGATGGACTTCACACCGGCAGCGTCGTACGCCCTCTTGTTGACCGCGGCGACTTTCTTGGGTGTGCAATCGACCACGACGTCCGCGTTGGCGAGCAGGTCGGCCAGATCGCCCGCGACAGGAAGCCCCGCAGCACGCATCGATTGTGCGGCTTCAGCGGTCGCCGCGTAAATCGGGAAAGCGCGCTGCGCGGCCACCTGCAGGCGATAGTCGTGCACCACATCCGCGACGCCGGCTAGCGCCATGTCCTCCTGGAGTGCGACCGCATCCGCCACCCGCTTGCCGATCACACCGTATCCGTTCACCGCCACTCTGACCTTGTTCATGCCTGACTCCTTGCTTGATGAGGCGCCTCAGCCGCGGCTGCGCGCGATGGAAAACGTGAACCGGATCGCCAGCGCATAGCCCAGCAGCGCGAGTACCGGCATGTCGCCCCAGCGCGGGCCCACGCCGTGCTGCATCAACAAGCTCGATGCGATGTACAGGCCGAGCGTCACGAGCGCCAGCGCGACGCGACGGCCGAGGCGGTCGATCCCGCTCAGCATCCTGGCATCCGGCTTGATCGACAGTTGCAGCAGGTCACCCTGCCGCAAGACGCTGTGCAGACGCCGCGCCATCAGGGAGGGCAGGGCGTGGGCCGCGTTCCCCAGTTCATATGGCAGACGCTGCGATGCCGCAGACTTGGGCTCGTCGAAGACGCCCGTGGTCGTGTGGCGAGAGATGGCTTCGATGATGGAAAACTCGGGTGCCAGCAGGCGCACCGTCCCTTCGAGCAACAACAGGGTACGCGTGAGCACGAGGAGGTCCCTGGGCAGCCGGACTTCCTGGGTCCGGCCCGCCGCCACGAGCTGCGCGAGAGCACCTGAGAGCGACCAGTCCTTCAGCGGCCTCTGTGCGCAGTCTGCGACCAGGGCACGCACGACAGGCACGAACACGGCCCGATCGGTGCCGTCGCCGAGCAGGCCCAGGTCGAGCCAGGCATCGACCACCCATTCGGCATCCTGCTCGACGAAGGCCAGGGCGAACGCCACCAGCGCCCGCCGCATGTTGCCGTCGACCCGGCCCACGATGCCGAAGTCGTGCAGGCATATGCGGCCATCGTCCATCACGAAGACGTTGCCGGGATGGGGGTCGCCGTGGAAGAAGCCATCGCGGAAGATCTGGGCGACGTAGCTGTCCACGAGTTTGCCCGCGGCCGCCACCGCGGTGGACGAAGGCAGACCGTGCAGGTGAGCTCCGTGGCTGAACTGCTGGACCATGACGGTCGGCGTGCACAGGCCGTCCACCACGTCGGGGATCACGATGTCGGCAGAGCCGCGCCAGGCGTCGGCGAAACGTCGCACGGAAGCTGCCTCGCGCGACAAATCCATCTCGTAGCGGAAGTTGGCCGCAACCTCGTCCACGATGGCTGCCAGCCCCCAGCGACGCAGCGAGGGCACGAGCCCCTGCATGACCAGGACGATGCGGCGCAGGATGCGCATGTCGGTCTCGGCCTGCTCGGCCGCGCCAGGGCGGCGGATCTTCACCACCACTTCCGTCCCGTCCGGCAGGGCTGCACGATGAATCTGGGCGATCGAGGCCGCGGCGAGCGCGTGCATGTCGAAGCGTGCGAAGAGCTGCTGCCATGGGCGGCCGAGCGCCGCCTCGACCTCCTGGACCGCCTGCTCGGGAGGAAACGGCGCCACATTGGCCTGCAGGCTGGCCAGAGCCTCTTGCGCATCGGGCGCCAGAATGTCGGCCCGCAGGCTGAGATGCTGGCCCAGCTTCACGAAGGTCGTGCCCAATCGCTGCAGCACTTCGGCGAAGCGGTCGGCCGCCCGGTGGGTATCGCAGCGCATCAGGCCCCGGTGCCAGGCCACCCAGAGCAGGAACCCGCTCAGGGCCATAGCGATCTGCGTGGCCCGGCGCAGCGCCGAGCGTTGCGTTGGGCGGCCCGCAAGACGCACGGTGGAAACGGGGCGGTTCGGTCGCGTCATGGCTCATCCAACCTGTTGCGCAGGCGGCCCGCATGCCAGGCTGCGATGTTCGAGATGGTCTCGTCGAGGATGCGCGCGATCGCCTCCGACGTATTGAACCCGACATGCGGTGTCACGAGCACACGCGGATGCGTCAGCAGTGGGCTGGATGCCGACCAGCCGGTATCGCAACCCAGTCCGCCGCAGCCCGTGGGCACTTCGGGAGACAGATCCCCTTCCTGTTCCAGCACGTCCAGTCCTGCTGCGGCGACGGTACCTGCCTCCAGTGCGTGCAGCAGGGCGGCGTCGTCGATGAGCGCACCCCGTGCCGTGTTGATCAGTACCATGCCCGGTTTCATGCGCGCGAAGGCCTGGCCATCGAGAAGGTGGTGCGTGGCCTGCGTGGCCGGAACATGAAGGCTCAGAACATCGCTGCTTTGCAGGATCTGCTCCCACGTCACCACGCGGACGCCGGCGATGGGTGCTGCCGTGATGTCGAGCGATGGGGCGAGGGCCGGGTCGTACGCGAGAACTTCCATGCCGAAGCCCAGGGCGATACGGGCCACGTGGCGCCCGATCCGGCCCAGCCCGACGATGCCCAGCGTCTTTCCTTCCAGCTCGAAGCCGGTGAGGCCGCGGTAAGCGAAAGAACCTTGGCGCGCCCGCTCGTGGGCTTGTGTCAGATGGCGAGCCACGCCCAGCAGCAGCGCGAAGGCATGTTCGGCGACGCTGGCGGACCCATAGTCCGGCACGTTGCACACGGCAATGCCGCGTCGGCGGCAAGCCTGCAGGTCGATGTGATCGAAGCCCGCGGAGCGCGTTGCCACGAGCCGCACGCGCGGCAGCAACCGGAGCACCGATTCGTCAACGCGCGTGCGCACGAAGACGCACAGCACCTCGGTGTCTTCATCGCCGACATCGGATACCACCAGGCGTTCGTTCTGGACGAAGTGCGCGTGCCAGTGGGTCGGAAGCCGTTGCTGCAGCGCGGCCTGGTCCGCCGGTGCGATGTCGGAGAACAGAACGGACAGACGGTTTTGTGCGGTCATGAGCCCTCCTCGATTACCCGGTGCAGGGACAGGATGCAGAACGCGGCGATGAAGTGCCCGGTCTTGGTGCCTTGCGCGAGTTCCGCTTGCGCGAATACCGTCGGCAGCCGGCCGGCGACCGCATCGCGCATGGTCTCGAATCCGTCGAGCAACTGAACCGTGAAGAACGCCGCGCGGCGCATCGGGCCCTGCGTGCGGCCGCAGTCCGCGTAGGCCAGTGCGGGCTTGAATCTGGCCGGAGGATTCGTCATGGCACGGCCAGCCTCGCTCGGGGCTCACGGAACTGCCACAGCACGATGAAGCTGAGCACAGCGGCAAAGAAGCACCACACCGAGATGAACCAGGTTGCATAGAACATGTAGGCGGCGATTGCGGAGACAAAGGCGGCCACCCCAAAAGCCGCCACGCGCCGGTGGCTAGAAACCATCAGGCTTGCGCAGGTGCCGATCAGATACAGGGCCATCGTGGTCATCACGTAGAAGTGCGGAGAGTCGTAGAGGATGTGCTGGCCGACCACGCGGGCCGTGATGGGCAGCTTCACCAGCATCGCCAGCAGGTACAGACCGACGAGCGCGCCCGCGACTGCAATGGCCACCAGAACCCGACGGCGCCAACGGACGCTCTCCAGCGCCAGCGCAGCCAGCGGGACGTAGATCGGCCACAGGACGTGCGAGAAGAACGAGTAGAGATGCGTCAGCGCCACGTTCAGCAAGGGCGCGCGGTCGGGGAACGTCAGCCACAGCATGCCTTCGAGCAGTTGCTGGACCCCGAACAGCAGCGGGATGGCGGCATACGGCAGTTCGCGCCGTGAGCGGGCCCGGCGCATGGTGACGGTCCCCAGGCCCAGCAGAACCGCTGCGGCCGTGAAACTGGCGGGTGCGGAAAAGCACATGGGCAGTCATCTCCCCTCGATCGTGAGCGTCATGGCGAGCGCGGCGCAGCGGCTCATGGCGCGCCGGCTTCCATCAGTTCCTGCACCGCTGTCGCCAGCGGTGCCACCACGCTGATGCCGTTAGAGACATGCGGCACGGTGTCGCAGGTCACCACCCGCTGGGGCCCTGCCGCAAGAAGTGCGTGGTACGCGTCGGCGGCGAACAGGGCGTGCACCCCGATGCACACCGGTGGCGGCAATCCCACGCTGCGCACACTGGCGATTGCCTGGATCATCGTGCGCGCGCTGGACACGATGTCATCGATGAGCACGGGCTGGCGGTCTGCCAGGGCCGCGGTGTCGGGAAGGCTGACCTCCACGTCCTTGTCGCCCCGGCGGATCTTCTGCAACACCGTGAACGGCGCGCCAGCCAAGCGCGCGACTTCCTGGACCCATTGCTCGCTTTCCGCATCGGGTCCGATCAACACGGGACGGTCCACATGGGCTGCGACCCAGGCCGCGATGGCGGGCGCGGACTCGACCACACGGGTCGGCACCCGGTAGACCTCGCCGAGCGAGCGGTAGCGGTGCAGATGGGGATCGACGGTGACGATACCGTCGAACCCCGTCGACACCAGCGCAGCGAACGTGCGGGACGTGATGGCTTCGCCCGTGTTGAAGCGCCGGTCCTGACGCAGGTACGCCAGGTACGGGGCAGCCAGCAACACGCGGGTGGCGCCGAGGTCGCGCGCTGCGTCCGCGGCGAACAACAAGGGCAGCGCCTTGGCGTCCGGCTGTGCCAGGCTGGCCACGATCACGACGGTGCGGCCGGTGACGTCGGCGTCCAGCCGCACCAGCGACTCGCCGTCCGGGAACCGGTGCAGTTGCAGGGCAGCCCGCTGCGCGCCCAACGCCCGGATCAGTCCATCGGCGAAGTCTTCGTCGCCCGGCAGGTGAAAAACGAGAGGTTTCATAGGTTCTCCGAAATCTGGAAGATCGGTGGGCGCGAGCGGACGAACTGCAGCGCATAGGCCAGCTCGCCCGGCGCCTGGGCGTGCAGCGTGAAGAGCGGCTGTCCCGCTTCGACCTGGTCGCCCAGGCGCGCATGCACGTCGATGCCGGCGGCAGCGGCGGTCGGTGCTCCGGCGAGCTTGGCCGCCCGCGCGAGCAGCCGGTTGTCGATTCGGGAGACCCGTCCCGTGGACGGCGATGCGACGGTGTGCCGATGCGTTGCCACCGGGATGCTGCGCAGGCCGCCCTGCTC
>NZ_QAIM01000250.1:0-1047 GCF_003061035.1 Acidovorax sp. HMWF018 | reverse complement strand
CCCAGTCGCCCCAGCTGTTCAAGCAGCTGCTGATGGTGGCGGGCTTCGACCGCTACTACCAGATCACCAAGTGCTTCCGCGACGAAGACTTGCGTGCTGACCGCCAGCCTGAATTCACCCAGATCGATATCGAGACATCGTTCATGGAAGAGCAGGACATCCGCGACATGTTCCAGGGCATGATCAAGACGGTGTTCCAGAACACACTGGGCGTGGACCTGGGCGAGTTCCCCGTCATGACCTACCAGGACGCTGCGCGCCTGTATGGCTCCGACAAGCCCGACCTGCGCGTGAAGCTCGAATTCACCGAGCTGACCGACGTGATGAAGGACGTGGACTTCAAGGTGTTCTCGGGCGCCGCCAACATGAAGAATGGCCGCGTGGTCGGCCTGCGCGTGCCCGGTGGCTCGGTCGAAGGCGGCGGCATCAGCCGTGGAGAAATCGACGCCTACACCGAGTTTGTCAAGATCTACGGCGCCAAGGGCCTGGCCTACATCCGCGTCAATGAACTGGCCAAGGGCCGTGACGGTCTGCAGTCGCCCATCGTGAAGAACATCCACGACGCAGCCCTGCAAGCCGTGCTGGAGCGCACTGGCGCACAAGATGGCGACCTGATCTTCTTCGGTGCCGACAAGGAAAAGATCGTCAATGACGCGATTGGCGCGCTGCGTATCAAGATCGGCCACAGCGAGTTCGGCAAGAAGAACGGCCTGTTCGAGAACCGCTGGGCCCCGCTGTGGGTGGTCGACTTCCCGATGTTCGAGTACGACGAGGAAAACCAGCGCTGGAACTCGGTGCACCACCCCTTCACCAGCCCCAAGGATGGTCACGAAGACTGGATGGTCACTGCGCCCGAGAAGTGCATCTCCAAGGGCTACGACATGGTGCTCAACGGCTGGGAAATGGGTGGCGGCTCCGTCCGTATCCATCGCGCCGACGTGCAGCAGAAGGTGTTTGACGCCCTCAACATCACGCCCGAAGAAGCCCAGCTCAAGTTCGGCTTCCTGCTGGATGCGCTGCAGTACGGCGCGCCTCCGCACGGCGGCC
>NZ_QAIM01000249.1:0-2261 GCF_003061035.1 Acidovorax sp. HMWF018 | reverse complement strand
CCATGATGACCAACCCCACCGGCCGCCTCACACAAGGCCAGTTCAGTTTCCTGCCCGAGCTCACCGACGCGGAGATCACCGCGCAGATCGAGTACGGCCTCAAGCGTGGCTACGCCTGGAGCGTGGAATACACCGACGACCCGCATCCGCGCAACACCTACTGGGCCATGTACGGCCACCCGATGTTCGACCTGCAGGACGCTGCCGGCGTGCTGCAGGAAGTGCAGGCTTGCCGCAAAGCATTCCCGCGCCACTACATCCGCATGATGGCCTTCGACTCGACGCGCAACGTCGAGACCATCGTGATGAGTTTCATCGTCAACCGACCCCCCACCGAACCCGGCTTCATGCTGGAGCGACAGGAAGTGAACGGCCGCAGCCTGCGCTACACCACGCGCGGCTACGGCGCGGTGCGCCCTGAAGGCGAGCGTTACCAAGACGCAACCTGAAAGCACGGGCCGCCATGTCGTACCTCATTCCTGGCAGCACGCCGCCACCACTCGATGCCGCCGTGACCACCGCGGCCGCATCGGTGGAGGGCCCGGCACCGGCCCACACCCCGGCAAAGGCACCGCGCTCGGTGGGCGCGGTGCTGGCCAGCACGCAGGTGGAGGCCGTGCTGCAGGAACTGGACGATGAGCTTGTGGGCCTGGCGCCAGTAAAGGCCCGGGTGCGCGACATCGCGGCGCTGCTGGTCATTGACAAACTCCGCACCGGCCTGGGTCTGCCTTCGCAGCCGCCCAGCCTGCACATGTGCTTCTCGGGCAACCCCGGCACCGGCAAAACCACGGTGGCACTGCGCATGGCGCAGATCCTTCACCGGCTGGGCTATGTGCGCAAGGGCCACATGGTGGCCGTGACGCGCGACGATCTGGTGGGCCAGTACATCGGCCACACCGCGCCGAAGACGCGCGAGGTTTTGAAGAAGGCCATGGGCGGCGTGCTCTTCATCGACGAGGCGTACTACCTCTACCGCCCCGAGAACGAACGCGACTACGGGCAGGAGGCGATCGAGATCCTGCTGCAGGTGATGGAGAACCACCGCGACGACCTCGTGGTGATCCTGGCCGGCTACGAGGACAGGATGAACACCTTCTTTCAGTCCAACCCCGGCATGCGCTCGCGCATTGCGCACCACCTCACCTTTCCCGACTACAGCGCCGGCGAGCTGATGCAGATCTCGCGCAGGATGCTCGCCGAGCAGAATCACCGCTTCAGCCCGGAAGCCGCCGAGGCCTTCGGACGTTACCTCGGCCTGCGGCTGGAGCAACCCCATTTCGCCAATGCGCGCAGCGTGCGCAACGCGCTCGACCGTGCACGCCTGAGACAGGCCAGCCGTCTGTTTTCGCAGCCTGACCACGAGCTCAGCGCGGAAGAACTCACCACGCTGCAGGCGAGCGACATCCTTGGCAGCCGCCTCTTCGGCGCCGAAGGAGCAACCCATGCTTGAGGCCCTCATCTTCGACGTCGACGGCACCCTGGCCGACACCGAAGAAGCCCACCGCACCGCCTTCAACGACGCCTTTGCCGAAGTGCGCCTGGACTGGCATTGGGACGAGACCACCTACATCCGCCTGTTGCAGGTCTCTGGCGGCAAGGAACGCATCGCACACCACTGGCACATGGTCGAACCCGAGATCGCCAGCGGCGCCGCGGCGCGAACCACCATCGACCGCGTGCATGCCATCAAGACGCGCCTCTACGAAAGCCGCGTGAGCGGCGGCCAGCTGCCGCTGCGCCCAGGCGTGTTGCGCCTCATGCGCGAGGCGCTCGCTGCCGGCCTTCGCCTGGCCATCGCCACCACCACCACACCAGCCAACATCGATGCCTTGCTGCGCACCCCACTCGGGCCGGATTGGCGGCGCCACTTCGCGGCCATCGGTGATGCGGCCACCGCCGCACGCAAGAAGCCCGACCCGCTGGTGTACCAGCAGGTCTTGTCCACCCTGGGCCTGCCGGCGCAGGCCTGCCTGGCCTTCGAGGACTCGGCCAACGGCCTGCGCGCGGCCACCGCCGCCAGCCTTCAGACCCTGGTCACACCCACCGTGCACACCACCGGCCAGCGTTTTGACGACGCCCTGCTGGTGTTGCCGCACCTGGGCGATCTCGCACAACCCTTGCCCCAGGGTGTCGCTGGCATGGACCAGCGCTGGGTCACGGTGGACGCCCTGCGCCGCTGGCACGCCGGCAGCACCCTGTTCGAGTCGGCCTGATCGGTCGCGTCCATTTCCCCCACACAACAGAGTCGCCCCACGATGTCC
>NZ_QAIM01000248.1:3041-3265 GCF_003061035.1 Acidovorax sp. HMWF018 | reverse complement strand
ATCCCCAGCCCCACCGCCCCGGGCGGGCCTGTGGGGCTGGGCGATAATTGACAGGTTTGCCCCCGGCACGGCTCAAGAGGTTGTCTGCACGGGCGCGCGAGGGGCCTTTATTCCTGCGGCCCGCTTCCTTTTCAGCGATTTTTCAGAAGCCAGCACGATGCCCATCTACCGTTCCAAAACCTCCACCGCCGGTCGCAACATGGCAGGCGCGCGTTCCCTGTGGC
>NZ_QAIM01000248.1:0-3031 GCF_003061035.1 Acidovorax sp. HMWF018 | reverse complement strand
CGTTCACCCAGTTCGTGCCCGGCCATGTGCACCTGAAGGACCTGGGCCAGCTGGTGGCCCGCGAGATCGAAGCCGCTGGCGGCGTGGCCAAGGAGTTCAATACCATTGCCGTGGACGACGGCATTGCCATGGGCCACGACGGCATGCTGTATTCGCTGCCCAGCCGCGACATCATTGCCGACTCGGTCGAGTACATGGTCAACGCGCACTGCGCCGACGCCATGGTCTGCATTTCCAACTGCGACAAGATCACCCCCGGCATGCTGATGGCCGCCATGCGCCTGAACATTCCGGTGATCTTCGTTTCGGGTGGCCCGATGGAAGCTGGCAAGACCCGCCTGGCCAACCCGGTCACCAAGGTCATGGAGTTCAAGAAGCTCGACCTGGTGGACGCGATGGTGATTGCCGCCGACACCAACTACTCCGACGCCGATGTGGCCGAGGTCGAGCGCTCGGCCTGCCCCACCTGCGGTTCGTGCTCGGGCATGTTCACCGCCAACTCCATGAACTGCCTGACCGAGGCGCTGGGCCTGTCGCTGCCCGGCAATGGCACGGTGGTGGCCACCCATGCTGACCGCGAGCAGCTCTTCAAGCGCGCCGGCCGCCGCATCGTGGACCTGGCCAAGCAGTACTACGAGCAGGACGACGAACGCGTGCTGCCCCGCTCGGTGGGCTTCAAGGCGTTTGAAAACGCCATGACCCTGGACATCGCCATGGGCGGCTCCACCAACACCATCCTGCACCTACTGGCCATTGCGAGCGAGGCCGAGATTCCCTTCACCATGGCCGACATCGACCGCCTCTCGCGCGTGGTGCCGCAGCTGTGCAAGGTGGCGCCCAACACCAACAAGTACCACATCGAAGACGTGCACCGTGCTGGCGGCATCATGGCCATCCTGGGCGAGCTGGACCGTGCCGGCAAGCTGCACACCGACGTGCCCACGGTGCACACCGCCACCCTCAAGGACGCGCTGGACCAGTGGGACATCGTGCGCACGCAGGACGACGCCGTGCGCACCTTCTACATGGCAGGCCCCGCAGGCATCCCCACGCAGGTGGCGTTCAGCCAGAACACGCGCTGGCCCAGCCTGGACCTGGACCGCGCCGAGGGCTGCATCCGCTCGTACGACCACGCCTTCAGCAAAGAGGGCGGCCTGGCCGTGCTGACCGGCAACATCGCGGTGGACGGCTGCGTGGTCAAGTCGGCCGGTGTGGACGAAAGCATTCTGGTGTTCGAGGGCACGGCCCATGTCACCGAGTCGCAGGACGAGGCCGTTGCCAACATCCTGGCCGACAAGGTCAAGGCCGGTGACGTGGTCATCGTGCGTTATGAAGGCCCCAAGGGCGGCCCCGGCATGCAGGAAATGCTCTACCCCACCAGCTACATCAAGTCCAAGGGCCTGGGCAAGGCCTGCGCGCTGCTGACGGACGGCCGCTTCTCGGGCGGCACTTCGGGCCTGTCGATTGGCCACTGCTCGCCGGAAGCCGCAGCGGGCGGTGCCATCGGACTGGTGCAGAACGGCGACCGCATCCGCATCGACATCCCCAACCGCACGATCAACGTGCTGGTGAGCGACGAAGAACTGGCCAAGCGTCGCGAAGCACAGAACGCCAAGGGCTGGAAGCCTGCGCAGCCGCGCCCGCGCAAGGTGTCGGCTGCGCTCAAGGCCTATGCCAAGCTGGTGATGTCTGCCGACAAGGGCGCCGTGCGCGACTTGTCGCTGCTGGACGACTGAGGGGGTTTTGCGGGGCCGGGTGCCCTGCTGCCGCTTGGAAGCCGCGCCCAAAGGGCGCGGCTTTTTTATCGGCGCTCTACTTTTGATAGCTGTCAGCGCATGATGGACTAGCACTTCCTCGGCTTTTTATTCAAAAATGGGTTCTGTGGGTCCTGCGGATCGCCCTGGCGCGGCAGCGGCCACCCGATGGTCTTGCCCGGGGCAAGCGGCCCTGGGTGCGGGGTCATCCCCAGCGCGGGCACAATACCCGCCACCATGTTGACCTATCCCCACATCGACCCCGTCGCCCTGCAGATCGGCCCGCTGGCTGTGCACTGGTATGGCCTGACCTATCTTGCGGCCTTTGGCCTGTTCATGTTGCTGGGCATCCGGCGCCTGCAGCACCCGCCCTTTGCTTCCCTCACAGGGCCCGGCGCCTGGACGCGCAAGGATGTCGAAGACATCCTCTTCTTGGGGGTGGCCGGCGTGGTCATTGGCGGGCGGCTGGGCTACTGCCTGTTCTACAAGCCGGGCTACTACCTGAGCCACCCGCTGGAGATTTTTGCCGTGTGGCAGGGCGGCATGGCCTTCCATGGCGGGCTGCTGGGTGTGGTGGTCTCCATGCTGTGGTTTGCCCATTCGCGCCAGCGCCCCTGGCTGCAGGTGGCCGACTTTGTGGCGCCCTGCGTGCCCACGGGGCTGGCGGCAGGGCGAGTGGGCAACTTCATCAACGGTGAGCTGTGGGGCCGCTTTGCCAGCCCTGATCTGCCCTGGGGCATGGTGTTTGCGCACAGTGGCTCCATGCAGCCGCGCCACCCGTCGCAGGTCTACCAGTTCCTGATGGAAGGATTGCTGCTGTTCATCCTGCTGTGGCTGTATGCCCGCAAGGAGCGTCGCCCTGGCCAGGTGGCTGCCGCTTTCCTGTTCGGCTACGGTGTGTTCCGCTTCATTGCCGAATACTTCCGCGAGCCCGATGCCTTCCTGGGCATCCTGTCGTTGGGCATGAGCATGGGGCAATGGCTGTGTGTGCCCATGATCGTAGGCGGCGCAGTGATGTGGCTGTGGGCACAGCGGCAGCCGGAGGGGGCGCTGGTTTCGAGATAAAACGGGCGATAGCGCCGGTACTATCTGCCCAAGCAGCTATCAAAATGGTAGTGCCTGGGGCGAGGGGCGGGTGGGCAGCCGGTCAGTGCTGCGCGTCCCCCCGCCGCGCCATCGTCCACAGGGCGGCGCCCACGATGAGCGCACCGCCCACCCAGCCCGTAACGCTGAGGTGCTCTCCCAGCCAGAACACCGCAAACAGCCCGCCTTTGGCG
>NZ_QAIM01000247.1:2030-4548 GCF_003061035.1 Acidovorax sp. HMWF018 | reverse complement strand
GCTGGCGTCGAGCTTGAACACGGCCACGGCGTTGACCAGTTCTCCGGCCTGGGCGTTCAGCGCGCTGGCAGCCGCGGCCATTTCTTCCACCAGGGCAGCGTTTTGCTGGGTGGCCTGGTCCATTTGCGTGACGGCTTCGCCGACCTGACCTACGCCTGCGCTTTGTTCGCTGCTGGCGGCGCTGATCTCTCCCATGATGTCGGTCACGCGCCGGATGGCGCTGACGACTTCGGTCATGGTGGCTCCGGCCTTGTCGACCAGGGCGGTGCCTTGTTCCACGCGTTCCACGCTGGCGGTGATGAGGGCTTTGATTTCCTTGGCAGCTTCTGCGCTGCGTCCTGCCAGACTGCGTACTTCTCCGGCCACCACGGCAAAGCCCCGGCCTTGTTCGCCGGCGCGGGCGGCTTCCACGGCTGCATTGAGCGCCAGGATGTTGGTCTGGAAGGCGATGCCGTCGATGACGCTGATGATGTCTGCGATCTTGTTGCTGCTGGCGTTGATGCCTTTCATGGTCTCGACCACTTCGGCCACCACGTCTCCGCCTTGCACGGCCACGGTGCTGGCGCTCACGGCCAGCTGGTTGGCGGCTCGCGCGTTGTCGGCGTTCTGGCGCACGGTCGAGCCCAGCTCTTCCATCGAGGCGGCTGTTTCTTCCAGTGCACTAGCTTGCTGCTCTGTGCGCGCGCTCAGGTCGTTGTTGCCTGAGGCGATCTGTGCGCTGGCTGACGCTACGCCTTCGGCGTTGCTGCGCACGCCCGACACCACACGCGCCAGGTTGGCCCGCATGTCGCCCAGCGCATTCAGCAGCTGGCCCATTTCATCCGTGCCGCCGGGGGGCACCTCGGTCGCCAGGTCGCCATCGGCAATCGCGCGGGCGGCCAACACGGCGTGATGGGCGGGGCGCGTAACGGCGCGGGTGATGGCCACACCCAGTACGGCCGCCAACGCCACGCACAGCGCGAGGGTGCCCAGCACCCAGATGCGTGCCGCATTGAACACTGTCATCGCTTCCTCATTGGCCTTCAATGCAGCGTCCGCATTGATCTTTTGCAGCTCGCCCAGGGTCTCGGCGGTGGCCACAAAGGCTGACTCCGATTCGCCCGCATACAGCATGCTCAACGCATCTGCCGTGAGTTCCATGGTCTCGGCAGTGCTGAAGTCCACGCCCTTGGCAATGTCCGCCAGCTTGTCCTGCAACGCCACATAGGCCGCCTTGCGCGCCTTGTAGGCGTTGAACACCTCGCGCTCCTTGGGCATGTCGATGAGCGGCTCGTAGATCGCCTCAACTCGGGTCAGGTCCTTGTGGCGCTGCGCGACCTGCTCGGCAAACGCCTTGACCTCGGCAGCGCTGCGCGCCGTGACCATGCCCGCCTCCGCACGGCGCATGCGGTTGAGCAGCACCCGCAGCTCGCCCGTTTGCGTGACGCTGGGCAGCAGGTTGGTAGCGATCTCCTCGGCGTTGGCGTGGATGCGGGACATCTGCACCAGCGCAATGGCGCCGAGCAAGGCGGTCAGCAGCACCACCGCCAGGAAACCCGCCGCCAGCTTCACGCCGATGCGCAGATCAGAAATTTTCATGAATTACCTCAAAGTACCTCGTGACACCGGGACCACCCCAGGTGTGTAACCAAATGCAGTCTATCAGTGGGTCTGACCGCACATTGCGCGGCTTTTCCCTACCCCACCGGGGCACCGCTCACAAAAAAGCACGCCATCCATGGCGGATGGCGTGCTTCTATTTTGATAGCATTTGGTGCAATCAGCACCAGCGCTACCGGCCTATCTGACCTATCAGGCCTGCGACTTCTTGTAGCTGTCGATGCCGTCGGTGATTTCCTTCTTGGCGGCGTCGATGCCTTCCCAGCCCAGCACCTTGACCCACTTGCCCTTTTCCAGGTCCTTGTAGTGCTCAAAGAAGTGGGCGATGGCGTTGCGGCGCATGGCGTTCACATCGTCGATGGTCTTCCAGTGGTCATACATGGGCAGGATCTTGGACGTGGGCACAGCAATCACCTTGCCATCCACACCAGCCTCGTCTTCCATCATCAAGATGCCCAGGGGGCGGCAGGGCACGACCACGCCGGGGAACAGCGGGTAAGGCGTGATCACCAGCACATCGACCGGGTCGCCATCACCCGACAGCGTCTGCGGCACATACCCGTAGTTGGTGGGGTAGTGCATGGCGGTGGTCATGAAACGGTCCACAAAAATGGCGCCCGATTCCTTGTCCACTTCGTACTTGATCGGATCGGCGTTCATCGGAATCTCGATGACGACGTTGAAGCTGTCAGGAACGTTCTTGCCTGGGGGGACGTTGTTGAGGGACATGTCTTTGGATAGTGGTTTGTTGACGATAACCCGCGAGGCCTTCGGCACTGATGCAGCGCAACGAAGCGTCGGGATTAACCCTGATTTTAGGCGCACGCCCCTTTCTGCCCGCTTGCAAACCGGCGTTTGCCTGTAAATTGGGCCTGTTGGCCAATCGGCTCCTGCGCGAAACGCATGGGTAGCACGAGGA
>NZ_QAIM01000247.1:0-2020 GCF_003061035.1 Acidovorax sp. HMWF018 | reverse complement strand
CCCGCCAGTACAAGACCATTGCCATCGTGGGCGTGGTGCTGGCGGTGCTCATCGGCGTGTTTCTGGACGGCACCACGGCGGTCGGCTTTGTGGTGGGCGCCGTGCTCTCGGGCGCCTGCGGCTTCATCGGCATGAATGTCTCTGTGCGCGCCAATGTGCGCACCGCGCAGGCAGCCACCCAAGGCATTGGCCCGGCGCTCGATGTCGCGTTTCGTGGCGGTGCCATCACCGGCATGCTGGTGGTGGGGCTGGGTCTGCTGGGTGTCACGGGCTTTTACTGGTTCCTGGCGGGCAACGGCAACCACACGCCCACCACCCATCTGGCCACGCTGCTCAACCCGCTGATTGGCTTTGCGTTCGGCTCGTCGCTGATCTCGATCTTTGCGCGCCTGGGCGGTGGCATCTTCACCAAGGGCGCGGACGTGGGCGCCGACCTGGTGGGCAAGGTGGAGGCTGGCATCCCTGAGGACGACCCGCGCAACCCGGCCGTGATTGCCGACAACGTGGGCGACAACGTGGGCGACTGCGCCGGCATGGCAGCCGACCTGTTCGAGACCTACGCGGTGACACTGATCGCCACCATGGTGCTGGGCGCCCTGATGGTGGCCACGGCCCAGGTCAATGCGGTGGTGTACCCGCTGGCGCTGGGGGCGGTGTCCATCGTCGCATCCATCATTGGCTGCTTCTTCGTCAAGGCAACGCCCGGCATGAAGAACGTGATGCCCGCGCTGTACAAGGGTCTGGCGATAGCGGGCGTGCTGTCGCTCATCGCTTTCTACTTCGTCACGCTGTGGATCATGCCGGACAACGCGGTCACGGCCACGGGCACCCAGCTGCGGCTGTTTGGCGCTTGCGCCACCGGCCTCGTATTGACGGCCGCGCTGGTCTGGATCACCGAGTTCTACACCGGCACGCAGTACTCGCCCGTGCAGCACATTGCCCAGGCGTCCACCACCGGCCACGGCACCAACATCATCGCGGGCCTGGGCGTTTCGATGCGTTCCACGGCCTGGCCCGTGGTGTTTGTGTGCGCGGCCATCATCGTGTCCTATGGCCTGGCTGGCCTGTACGGCATTGCGGTGGCAGCCACGTCGATGCTGAGCATGGCGGGCATTGTGGTGGCGCTGGATGCGTATGGTCCCATCACCGACAACGCGGGTGGCATTGCCGAAATGGCCGAGCTGCCCAGCAGTGTGCGCGACATCACCGACCCGCTGGACGCCGTGGGCAACACCACCAAGGCCGTGACCAAGGGATACGCCATCGGCTCGGCCGGCCTGGCTGCACTGGTGCTGTTTGCCGACTACACCCACAAGCTGGAGAGCTACGGCAAGGCCATCACCTTTGATCTGTCGGACCCGCTGGTCATCGTGGGCCTGTTCATCGGCGGGCTGATTCCCTACCTGTTCGGCGCCATGGCCATGGAGGCTGTGGGCCGCGCCGCAGGCGCCGTGGTAGTGGAGGTGCGCCGCCAGTTCAGCACCATCAAGGGCATCATGGACGGCACGGGCAAGCCCGAATACGGCAAGGCCGTGGACATGCTGACCACCGCCGCCATCAAGGAAATGGTGATCCCCAGCCTGCTGCCGGTGGTGGTTCCCATTGTGGTGGGCCTGCTGCTGGGGCCCAAGGCGCTGGGAGGCTTGCTCATGGGTACCATCGTCACAGGTCTGTTTGTCGCGATCAGCATGTGCACCGGCGGTGGCGCGTGGGACAACGCCAAGAAGTACATCGAAGACGGCCACCACGGCGGCAAGGGCTCTGAGGCGCACAAGGCCGCCGTGACCGGTGACACCGTGGGCGACCCCTACAAGGACACGGCCGGCCCGGCCATCAACCCGCTGATCAAGATCATCAACATCGTGGCACTGCTCATCGTGCCGCTGGTGGTCAAGTTCCACGGCGGGTAAAACCGCCCCACCATCGTCAAAAAGGGGCCTCTGGCCCCTTTTTGACGCGTAACATCGCATCCACTGCAGCAGCCACTGGTATCGCGTTCCACTGAAGATGGCCTTGACAC
>NZ_QAIM01000246.1:13165-36671 GCF_003061035.1 Acidovorax sp. HMWF018 | reverse complement strand
GCAATAGCCGGTGGCTGCGCGCCCAGGAACGCCACATGCCGCAAGTACCACTTGCCCGGCGTGGGGTTGTTAGGGGCCTGGGGCGGGTAGAAGGAAGCGCTGCGCTTTGGAAAGCGCTTTGCCGCGACCATCTCAGCGAACTGCGGCTCTACGTTGTGGGGGGTGATGGCCAGCACGCCGTCGGCGTTGCGGGCAACAGCCTTGACCCAACCGTAGGCCGGGAGGTTGTCTTTGGGATGGCCCACTGTGAGCGGGGCCTCGCGCAGGGCGGGGTTGTAGCTGGCGGCCATGCCGTCCACGTCGGCATCGCTGAAGTTGTGGGCTACGCCCTGATCGTCGATGTGGCGACCAGGTCGAAAGATCTCGATGCCGTCAGGTAGCGTGACGGCTTTCGTAGGGACTGTGGGTAGCTTCTTGGAAGGCATGGACCGCACTGTCGTGCGGTAGAGCGTGGGGCGCTAAATCGAGCACTCCACAGATTTGCAGAAAGAAAAAGCCCCGCGCGCGCGAGGCGGGCGGGGCCTGGGGAGAAGCCTGGGCTGAAGCTCAGTCTAGCTGCAGCTGCCCTTGGCGCAGCGCCAGTTGCTGCTTGCGCCACTCTGACTCGATTTGCCTCACCCGGGACTCGGTCAGCCCAGTGGTATCAGCCACCTGGCGGTAGCCTTGCCCCTGCTTGAGCAGGTCTATAACGCGACGTGCTCGTGCGCTGCTCATCACCTCTGCACCGACCGGGATGTAGGGCTGGGTGCCGCCGAGGTCCTGTGCGATACCCAAAGTCAATGCAATCGCCAGACTTGCAAGGGATGACGCATCTACCGACTCCGCGCCGGGGGCGGATATCAGCGTGACATACTGGCTGGTGGCCAGCTCGCTCCACGTGTCAGGCCAACCTGGGGGGATCAATGCCTCCAGCGGCTGAACCTGGGCAGCCGTCATCCCTGCGATGTCCATCCGCTCGAACATTTCAACCATGGTGTTCTCCTCTGTGTTGCCAGGACTTCAGCGCCTCGATCAAGGTATCCAGCTGGGCATCATTGGCGAAGGTCAGAGCGGTCACATGCACGGTGCGCTCCACCCATGCATTCAGCGCCTTCCCAGTGGTGTCTCGCACCACGCCATCCCGACCCAGCTGATTCCACAGCGCCCACACCTTGCGCTCCTTGGGGGTGGCTTCAGCCTTGGCCTGGGCAAAGGAGCGCGAGGGTGCGCGGCGTCGCGTTGGCTTGAGCATGCCCAACCGCTCTCCGAGGCCCTGCAGGTGATCACGCACCTGCTGGCGCTCGCGGTCCGTCATGTCCTTGGTGCTGGCCTTTTGCGTCAGGCTGAGCAACAGCGCACGGTAATCGCCATCGTCCAACCGCAACTTGGACTTGAGCACATGGATGGCGGCGATGTGGTTTGACATGCCGATCAACCCAGCAACAAGGGGCCAAGCCACCAGTTCCACAGACCGAGAAGGCTGCAGGCCAGGAATACCCATTGCTGGACATGCAAGGGCCACTGGCGCTGCCAGGCGCTTACGGTGAGCCAGCCCAGGTTGCTGATCAAGAACGCACCGAAGCCCCAGCCTGGATAGGCGGGCATGGCAAGCAGTAGAGCACCCAGCATGCCGAAGAAGGCGGCAAGGCTGGAGAGGAGAAAAGCAACGGCATTCATGGTTTTTGATCCTGCGGCGTTTGAGGGCCTAGGCGCCTGTTTGGCGCCAATGCCCCGGAGATTTGTTTTGGGACGATTTGGGACGGGGTTCTGCCCGTTTCTGCTGCCTTCACGGGGGGCCAAAGAACCGGTGTTGTCGGACACCGGAAACCGGGTATCGCCGCGCCATCCCCTTGCGGGGAGGAGGTCTCGTGGTGATGGAAAGGGACACCAGCACGGTGGCACTCGATACCTGCGGCAGTTGCGGCCCTGTGGAAAGACCGTGGCACACACCGCTTGCCACACCGGCCTACGCGCCCCAAGGCGGCCGGTTGCGCGTGTGGTTCTATGCGGTCAGGAGTGGCTGTGCCGCGCGCCCCTGCACACCCTGATTCAGCTCGACCTGGCGCCCAGCCGCACGGCCCTGGTGCCAGTCGTTGTGAGTGACGTTCTTGCCCCTGACCCGACTTTTGATGTTTGCGGCTTCCAGGCCCGAGTGGTTTTGCTCCATGTAGCGGGCGATCAGGGCCGCATCCCGCGCGTTGCCAGCGAACTGATCAAGCTTGTCGCTGACACCAGCGATCCAGCCTTCGGCGTACAAGTCGCCGCGCGCCACTTTGGTCTTGGCTTTGCAGTTCTTACTCTGCAGACCGATGTAGCGGCGGCGATCCTTCGCGCACTGGCGTACAAGCACGTCGAAGGCATAGCCCGCCACCTCTGGCGCAGGCCCCACGCCCACGAAAACGTAGGTGCGTTGACGGCGCATCTTTCGGCCACTACCTAGCTGGAGGCGCTGCATCGTGAAGGTTTCGCAACCGAAAGCCTGTGCCACCATGAAAGCAAGGGATGCTTCCCAGCGCACCATGGGCACGTTCTGCGCTTGTTGGCGTACCTCCGCCACGTCGGCAAGCGTCACGTCTTCCTCTGACAAGCCGAACTGCGCCATGAGCTTCTGCGCCTGGCGCATTGCCGCTGCGGCCTCATGCGCCTCCGGGCTGGCCGCGAGCGCCAAGCACTTCTTGATCTTGTCGAGCGCTTCGTCGCGGGTCATACAGCTGCCACATCCAGGCTGATGGGGGCATAGTCACCCGTTGCATCTATACGCTTGTAAAAGCGCACGTATGGCTTGGTGCTGGCGGTCTGGATACTGTCCGCGATGGCCTGCATGGCGCTTTGCCACTTGGTGTCGCGGATGTCCAGGCGGCGCAGACCCAGCACACGGCCAGTGTTGATCTTGCCTTCCTTGTCGGTCTGGAAGGCGTGGTTCACCAGTGCCTTGATGTTGTCGTTGGCGCCCTGCGCCCATTCATGCACACATTCATCGATCAGGGCTTTGGCGGCCATGAGCTGCTCGCCAAACACCAGCTTGTCCTGCATCTGGCGCACCAGCTTGTACTTACCGTCATAGCTCACCAGCGTGACGTTGCCTTTTTCGCCTCCGGCCTTCACACCGTACTGCTCCATGCTGGTGGAGACCAGCGCAGCCACTTCTTGCATTGCGAGGACCTTGAAAGCGGCCAAGCCGTCGCGGCTCTTTTCCGCCATGGTGCAAAGGTCCGTCACCACCTGGTGGCGCAGCTTGTCGATGTCCTTGACTTTGGACTCCGGGATAAGGTTGCCGTTGGCGTCTTGCCAGTACCCGGCTGGGATGGTCGTTTCGGTTGCCATGTGAGCTCCTGTAGTGGTTTGTCGGGGTGATCAGCAGCGGTAGCCCACGCTTGGGCAACCCTTGAAGTCCATGGCGCCAGGGCGCAGTGCGGAACTGCGGGGCGGTACGTAGATGCCAGTCATGACATTGACGCGACGGGGGGCGGCTACGGGCAGCGCGGTCTCGGCCTGGTGAGCAGGCTCATGCGCGGCGGTGTGCACCCCGATGGCCCGTGCGCTGCTGCGCACAAACCATGCCTTGTCGCCATCACTGTTCCAGCTGAAATCGAGCCAGCCGAGTGCGACCAAGTTGCCCAGGCGTTTGAGCAGCGCGGTGCGGCTCACGTCCGGGAAGTGGGGGCGCAGCGCGACGGCCGTGCTGGCGCCGTGCGCCTTCAGGTGGACGATGACTGCTGCGCTTTCAATGCTGAGGGTGGATTTGCGTGTCATGGCGTTGTGCCTCTCTTGCTTTCGATGACGGCGCGCATGGCGCGGACGGTGGGGGACATGCCAGCGGGTGCCGGTGCGGCAGGCGCTGGCCGAGGTGCGGCGGTGGGTGCCGGTGCCTGCACCAGGTCGGCCACGCTGGCGGGGCCGTTGACGGTGGCGGCGCGAGGGCCGGCACGCAGCTCTTGCTCGCGCTGCTGCTCGGCTTGGCCTTCGTGCTTGTCGGCCATGCCAGCCAGGATGGCGTACAGGTAGCCGTGGCCCTTCATGGGCAACTCCAGGCGCTGCACATCGCGAGCGGCCAGCATCTGGTCAATGGCCATGGCCCAAGCCGATAGCGGCGCAGCCCAGTCGCGGCCCTTGTACGTGATGGCCTGGCGCTCCAGGTCGGGCAGCAGCTGCAGGATCAACTTGATCTTCTTGGCGGCGGTCAGCCGCTGCTTGTGCGGCGTGAACAAGCCCACGTACTGCAGCACCCGGGCGCCGAGGGGAATGCTGACTTCAGCCAGGCGGGCCATCGCGCGCTGATCGCCCTCATGGGAAAACAGCACGGCCAGGTCCAGCTCGGTACCGCAGACGGGGCAGGACAGATCAGCGCTCACAGCGGCCAGCCTTTCGCTTGCAGGACACGAGCAACGAACCCGATCAGCCCCGACACAGCCAGGCATGCGGCGACGTCGAGAACCAGACGCTGCCAACCAGCAAGCCGCTTGCTGCGGCGCGGACCGCTATCTATGGCGCCAGGGGCGAAGTAGTAGCCACCGGGCGGCAACGTCTCGGTGTCGTGCTGGCACGGTTCAGTGGTTCGCTTCATGCTCCAGCCCTCCTGATGAACAGGGCGGCAACGCTGCGCGCTTCAGGGAAGTCCGCCAGGGTCTGCACGATGGCTTCGATGCCATCGACAAAGATGCCGGTGTACCGGCCCCTGGAGCCGTCTGCCATGGTGATCTTGATGCGGTAAATGGCCATGGCTCAGCAGCTCCCGATAACTTGGGCATCAACCAGGGGCCAGCCAGCGAGGGTGGCGGCGTTCATTGCGCGGCAGACCAGGTTGTTGACCACTAGGGGATAGCACTCGCTGCGGGCATCCGTGGGCTTGGCACCGCGAGGGATGTGCACCAGTCGGGCGCGGATGGCGTCGGCTGCGTCGGGGGCGAACACCTCCTCATATTTGAGGTCGAACCGGGCGAACTTGTGGCGTAGATAGCCCTCCAACTCGCCGTCCAACGGCTGCAGCTCCACCACCTCGCAGCGCTGAGCGACTTCCCGCACGTCTGCGTTCTGGCTGCCCAGTCGGTCGCGCAGCTCGGGCTGGCCGATCAGGGCCACGCCGATCAGGCGCTGCATGCCGTCCTTGAGCTCAATGAAGCGCTTGAGGTGCTTGAGCGTGGCGCTTGGCAGGCAGTGCGCCTCTTCAATCACCAGCAGGTGGCGACGGCCCGCACGGCGGCTGGCCTTGAGCAGGTCGTGCACTTGGCGGAAGCGTGCCTCGGGGCTGCTCTTGACCTTGAGCTGAGGGTCGAGCGCAGCGGCGATGGCCTCGGCGATGTGGCTGGACTTGAGTGTCTTGCCCTTTTGATCGCTGGCTTCCATGGCCAGCACATAGGGGCGGATGATCACGATGTCGCGCTTTTCGGCCTTGATGCGCTCTTCCAGGTCTTCCGCAAGCGTGGTCTTGCCCGCGCCGCTCTCACCGACCACGGCCACAAAGCCGTGATGCTGGGCGCAGTCGTTGAGCGTTGCGCGCACGTAGCGCACGCTGGCCGTCTGGTATACGTCGTCAGGGCTCTGGACATCGTCCTGGAAAGGGTTTTTGGGCAGGTTGAAGTGCTGGCGGGCTTCAAGGTTCAGTGCGGCGTTTTGCAGTAGCATGGTTTCCTCCTCGGGGGTTTCGGTTGGTTTCGGGACTTCAGGGGCGGCCCCGTCGAGGTACGAACTCGCCGGGGCCAACTTCTTTGCGGGCGTGAAAAGCGTCAGCAGTTGGGCAGGGGTAGCGCCGTGCTTGCGCAGGCACTGCTCCAGGGATTTGCGGACCGTGGTTTCCCCACGGGCGGGCCACACACCGTGCACCACCAGACGGCTCAACGCTGAGCGGCTCAGCCCGCTGTCACGCCGCACCTGTGCCTGGCTGATTCCCAGGGCGTCGAATACAAGGGCCAGGCTCATGCCGCACCTCCAGCCACCACGCGCAGGCCGCTGCGCACGGTGAGGCGGGCTTGGAGGTCTTGCAGTTCGTCCTCGGGCACCCCTTCTGGATACCAGGCGCGCACCTGGGCGCTGGTCTCGCGGGTCATCGTTACGCCCATCCGCACCAGCTCGGCAGCGGCCTCAAAGGGGCTGAGTACGCGGGCCGGGGCCTTCTGCGTGGATACAGTGGTCTGCAGGTCGGTGCCACGACGGGGCAGGAAGGTGCGCTCGGGCGCCTGATCGATGACCTTGCCGGGGTCGATGCGACCACCGAAGGGCACGGCCTTGGCCTTGCGCTTGGCTTCGACTTCGGCGTCCGATTTGGCGTCGTAGGCGAAGCGATCGACCTCCTTGCGGTTGGCTTCGAGCTGGGTGTCCGCGGGCCGCTTCCAGTCTTCACCGATGACATTGGCGTCTGTGCGGAACCCGGCGTCGTCGCGCACCACCAGCGGGATGCTGTGCAGGATTTCGTTGCCCTCGGCATCGGTATCTACCACCATGGCGGCGTCCAGCACCCAAGGGTTGAGCGTGATGTGCAGTTTCTCGCCCACCATCACGTTCGGCACACCGCGCACATCGAATTCGCGGCCCTTGTAGGAAACGGTCAGGAAGTCGGTGACCTTGCGGGTCTCGGGCGACTCGGTAAGCAGGGCCTGGCAGATTTCGACAGGGGGCGCCACACGCAGCTGATCGGCTGTGATCGTCATCCAGGCGTCGTAGCGCGCCTTGCCGTGGCGGCTGTGCACCTTGGTGGCGTTGAACCACCGAGACCAGCGCTGGGCTTGAGCGTTGAGTTCTGGCAGGTTGCGCACAGGGCGCAAGCGCAAGCCGCTTTCAAAGCTGCGTTCGATCAGGTCGCGGGTCTTCTCGACCTGGCCGGTGGCGCGGGCATTGCCAGGGGCGTGGGCAATGGTCTTGACCTGCAGCCGCCGCGCCAGGTTGGCGAACAGGCCGCTGGTATTGGCGCTGCCCATGTCCATCATCAGCACAAAGGGCACGCCGTGGAACGGATCGCCCTCCCGCTTCTGGATGGCGTTGATGAAGCAGTCGGCCAGGTTGGTGCCGCTCTCGGCGCCCATCACGTACTGCAAGTAGATCGCCGAGCTGTTGTGGTCGGTGATTTCATAGGACCAGACCCGGTCAGCTTCAATGCGCTTGAGGTTGGCGGGCTTGTTCTTGTAGAACTTGTCCCGCTCCATCACCTGCAGGCCGCTCTCGGCTTCGGTGCGGGCGTTCAGGTAGTAAAGAACACACAGGCTGGCATCGACCTGCCAGACGTGGTTTGGGTGCAGGCTCTTGAGCTCGACAGCAGGTGTGGGCCGGTTGAGCTGGTCGGGGTGCAGGTTGTAGTGGCGCAGCGCACGGGCTATGGCGCTGTCGCTGAGGGGGACCAGCTCGCCAGTGGCGGGGTCGGTACGATCAGCACGCACTTCGCCGTTGGCGCGCATCACTTCCACGGCCTGGCCGATGGACATCAGGCGTTTGTTGGACTTGCGGTGGCTGGTCATGAGCGCGGCGCTGATGGCCACGGCTTCATCGCGGGTCAGCGACACATCGCCTGCATCGCTGCGCTTTTTGCGTTCTGGCTTCACGGTGATCTTTCCAAGATGGCGATGCAAGGTGGCGGTGCTCATTCCCAGCTCGGCGCAGGCCGCCTCGTAGATGGCCTGCTTGCCGCCGCGTGGAGCCGCCTGTGCGGCCTGGAGCACTTGCGCCAGACGGCCGACGATCACGGGGTTGAGCGACATGGGTTGGTGGTCTCCGCGCGCTTACTTGGCCCACTGAGCCACTTCGCCTGCCAGTGCTATGTCTGCGGCGTTAGAGACATCGGGCAGGTTGAACTCCTCGCGCAACGTTGCCAGCTCGGCGGCGACCTGGCCGACCAGACCGGCCATGAAAACGGCCTGCTGCCCGCGTTCGTCGCCGTGGTTGTTCAGGGCAATCAGCGCAGCCCGCAGCCCGCCGCGCACTGCACCCAGCGCGTCGTTCATGTGGGCGGTGGCTTCGCGCTGCAAATCGGCCAGGGCGTCATCTGGCGGGATGGTGGCGATCCGCTTGAGCTGGGCGCGCAGCTTGTCGTTGGCGGTGTTCTTGTCAGATAGCACCTTGTCAACCGCCGCCTTTTCTGCGCGGGCCTCGCGGACGGCAGCGCGCAACTCCTTGACGGACATGGTGGCCACGTCGTCCAGAGACAGTTCGCCGGTTTGACCGGTCAGCTCCAGCTCTCCAATCTGCTCATCGTCCAGGACGAGCATTTCAAACAGCTTGGACTGGCCGCCAGCGGCCTTCAAAAGCGTCGACGTCGACGCAATTGAGAACTTGGCAGCCGACTGCATGAATCGCTGTGCTACGCGCGATTCGATGCCCAGCACATCCAGGCGGGCCATAAACTGACCGTGTTCGCAGGCCGCTTTCAATACCGTCAGGCCGCGCCCCACCTCCAGGCAGGCCTCTACGCTACGACGCATGTTGGCGGCAATGTCGCGCTGGATCAGGTCGGGGTCAGTGGCGTCGGCGGGCAGCTGGTAGCCCATCTGCTGAGCTATCGCGCGGACGCGGGTTTCGGTCTCGCGGGTGATCAGGGCCAGTTGGTTTGCGGCGCTCATGTCTTGAGCAATCACGGCGTCCAAAATGACGGGCTCTTTGGATGCCGGGGCGGGTGTCTGTGTGCGGGCCATGAAGTGCTTTGCGGGTTGGAGTTACAGGGGGACGGAATACCGGGCGCTCACGTCGTCGAGCTGACGTTTGGCGGCGTTGAGGTTGGTGGCTACGGTGGTGGCTATGCGCACGAACTGCACCCCCAGGCGCCAGCGATTAGTGCCCGCCACCTGCTCGACGTAGCCAGTGGTGGCCAGGGCGGGCAGGTTTACGCTGACCCAGCTGGGCGACACGCTGAGACCCTTGGCAATCTCACCGGGGGTGAGGCCAAGCACTTCGTGCCCAGCCAGCAAGCGGAAAAGGTCGCAGGTCTTGCGAATGGGGCCTGCGAGGGCGTAGGTCTTTTCAGACATTTCAAAACTCCAGTTCAGGCGTGGCGTACTGCGCCACGTTGTGGTGGTGTGCAGCGACCTGCTGCAGGTGGCTGCGCAGGGCGTCCAGGGTTGCGGCAGGGTCGGCTTTGCCGTCTGCCTGGTAGAAGTCGGTGAGCAGCTGCAGCGCTTGGGCAAAGCCGGTGTTCAGCTCCACCAGTTCGGCTGGCTGCGCCTTGCGTCCGTTGGGTATGTCCACGAGGAGCTTGTCGTCGGTGGCTGCCATCCATCGGGCAACCAGGTTGATGCCGCAGGCGTGCTCGTAAGCGGGCACCAGCACTAGGGGCATCCGCCCATTGGCAATCCACTTGTAGAGCGCCCAGTGGTCTTCCAGTCCCATGCGCTCGGCGATGCGCTCCACACTCAGGTTGTGACGCTCCAAGGCAAAGTCTTTGCAGCCCTTGAGCGCGTCACGCAGGGTGGCTGGTTGCCAGCGTTTCCAATTGCGTCGGGTCATTGGAAGCCCCCCAAATTCGCGGATGCGTGTCCGTCCAAACAAATGGTCTGCGTGGTGCTGGTGCGCACTACCTGGCAGTGAGAAAGTTCATCCATCAACCGAACGGAGGACGGGATGGACACAGTAGATTTCGAAGAGTTGGCAGGCCGCCTGGAAGGCGTGAGCCGGGCCGTGTTACACATCGCTGCGGCGCTGGAGATCAAGGGCCTCATTGATGGCCCCCAGTTGTCTGAGGCGTGGCGATCAGCGTTGCCACTGCCGGGCTTTGAAGTGGCAGCCCGCACGCTGCAGGAACTGGCGCTTGCGCTGGACGGCGCACGTAGCCAGCGCCAACCACTGGGCGCGTGATGTCGAAGCCAAAAAGGTCTCGGCGATTTGTTACATTGGGTGTAGAACGCACCACTTTGGACCTCACGCAGCAGCAAGCTGACGGGCACCAACGGCACGGGAGATCTCGCCCTCTTTGAGTCCGAGCGCTACCGCGATGTTGTGAGAGTCGCCGCGCAGGCACTTGAGGCGCGGGTTGGCTTCGTTGTCTGCCAAGATGGCAATGGCCATGTTGGGGCTGTAGCCGTTTTGCTTGGCCCAGCCCGAGATGGACCAGCCTTTGCTGGCGAACTCCTCGCGGACTTCTGCGCGGGTTTTGACCATGGTGAGTGGCGTCCTATTTGTTGTGCAGCAATTGGCGTTGCTGCATTTGTTTGTGCGTTGTTGTGCGAATTATGGAGCCAATTGTTTCCATTTGGCAATCTGTTTATGGAAATATTTATTTCCATCGGTGAGCGTCTGAGGGAAGAGCGCGAAGCGATGGGTAAGACACAAAGCGACTTCGCAGGGATTGCCGCCGCTGCAGGCGTGCCTGGCGCGACGCGGCAGTCCCAGGCGAAGTACGAAAAGGGGCTTGCTTCGCCCAGTGCGGCGTATCTATCGGCAGTCGCGCTTCAAGGCGTTGACGTCCGCTACGTTCTTACTGGTGAGAGGGAAGTCCCGCAGGAGCTGGTGCTCAACGCCGAAGAGAAAACGCTATTGAGCTACTTCCGGTCGGCATCTACGGAGATTCGTAGAGCTGCGCTCGGTGCGTTGACTGCGGGCGCTTCGACGCAGTTCGAAGGCTCGCAGCAAATCTTTCACAAGGCGCCCAAAGGCGACATTGCGGGGCGAGACATCGTGAAAGGTGGGGGCAAGCGGTGAGTGCTCGTGATCAGGTGTTCACCGGAACAGTGACCGGCGATGTGGCGGGGCGCGACGTTGTCAACAACATCCATGTCGTGCACGCTCGCCCCGAGTCGGAACTGCAGGCGCTTTTCCTCAAGCACACGGGCATCGATTGCCGACGCGAAGCTCGCGAGCAATTTGAGTTGCTCATGTTGGAACACGGGTTTACCGGGAAGGAGTTGTCCCGCGCTTGGCGCTTCGGCTCCCTTGTGTGGTCTGAGCCAGAGAGGCGGCTAAAGCCCAGCGCGCGAAAAACGGATATGGCCGTCGGATGGAGCGGCACAGTGCTGATGACCAGCGTCTTGATCTTCGCGTTGGTCGATACCATGAACAGGGTGCCAGGACCGTTCCTGAAGCCGATCACGCTTTTGGTCACCTGTGCCGTTTATCTGTGCGTCACGAGGGCGCTGCTACTCACAACCCTCTTCCCCCAGGCGACAGCTATGCGGGTAGAGAGGATTCTTTCTGGAGACAACGCATGTTGAGATTGATTGCCCTGTCTGTTGGCGTGTTGGCTTTGACGGGGCCAGCTTGGGCGGTGAACAAATGCACCGGGCCTGACGGTAAGACGGTTTTTCAAGATGCCCCCTGTACAGGCAAAGGGGAGAAGATCGAAGTGCGTCCAGCAAGCGGCAATGTCTCCCAGCCTGCCGCGCCTGTAGCTACCCCAGTGGCACCAGCACCGGTACAGCCAGCTGCGCCTCCGATTCAACCAACACTTACGGCTCCAGCGCCCTCGAAATCTGCGCTGGAAATGCAGGCGGATCAATGCCTAGCCTGGTACAAGCCACTGCTGCGCGATCCGGCAAACGCCTACTACACAGAGCCCAAGTTTGAGGACAAGCGGGTGTTGCGGATGACGCTCCATGCCACCAATGGGTTGGGTGGCTTCGTGACCAGGCAGGCTGCTTGTGAGTTCGATAACGGCAAGTTCAGCGTCGATTGGACAAAGATTCAAGCGAAGCGGCTTGAGTGGGGTGTGAACTGACGGTTTGCAGCCCAGCATCAATGCGCCCTATCCCCGACGACGAAAACCACCAGAGAGGAAGTAAGAATGGCAAAGATGGTCACCGTAAATCTTTTTGACGTTGACTGGACACCCCAGACTTGTCAGAAGCTCAGCGATACCTTGGACGAGTTCGACAAGCTGGCTTTGGATCAACGGTGGCGTGGTGATATTCGTTTGGAACAGGTTGTGAAGATACCTGCCGGGCTGTATCCAAACATGCCAGCGGTCTACCACTTGGACTTTGTCAAAAAACGCGAGGTGGGACCAGGAAAACTCGGGAACGCGGTGCCGGTCTCTGGAATTCAGATGCGAGTAGATGAAGACTTTGGAGAGGAGACTGCAGCGCTCTACGTACCATCCAAAAAGTGGCTTCTGATTCTGCACAACCACTCCGGTATCGGCCCCACCCGAATGGCAGAGTACTTCAACGCCGTTGATCCAGGCAGCGCAAGAAATTTCGCATACTCAGTGAACCCAAAGCTTGATCCAACAGTCGTGGCACGACTAGGCGGCTTGAAGAACATCACTTCAGTTGAAATCACGGCCACTGTCGATGCACTGGAAGCATCGCAGAGTACTGTTGGCACAGCCCTTGCACTCGCAACAAAGCCTGCTCACGCTCAGCGTGTTTCCATCACATTGGGTGCCAACACCGGCAAAAAAAAGCTGAACTTTCTTAGCAGCCAGTCGGTCAAGTCCATGATCAACAAGCTGCGTGCTCAAGATGACGATGTGTCGGTACTGAGAGTCAAAGGTGAAGATCCAACGACTGGAAAAAAGGACCAGGTCATCAATCTGCTCGAACACAAAATTAAGCGTCGATTCGGGGCCAACGAACTCAAAGTTGTTGATCACCGTTACACGATCAATTCGCGCTGGGATATGCTAGACAGGGCACTCTTAGGCTGGATTTGAATCTTTTCATTATGTCTTTGCGCCTGAAAATTGAGCAATGGGGGCCGCTGCTTTCAGCGGCAGGCGGCGCTGGGGCATGGTGGTACGCGGGGTTGGACATTCCAAATGCCTACTCGAAAGAACTACTTGGAGCCTTGTTGTCTGCCGCAGCAATCTGTGCTGGTTTCCTGACAACCGCCCTTTCAATCCTCCTCCCAATTGGGAGCACCCAAACAGGCCGACAGCTGCATGATGGTGGCCATATGCCCGGGGTCCATAGATATCTACGTTCGGCAATTTTGGGTTGCTTAGCGCTGGCCGGAGCCTGTGTGCTCCTATTCTTCTTTCTGCCAAGTGATGGGACCGCAGTATCACAGCCATGGTCTACGCTGCTTGTCGCGAGCACGATTTACGCTGCTTTCGCAGTCGCTCGTGTTGCAGAGGTCTTGCTCAATCTCTTTGAGCGGATGAGTCAGCCTGAAAACAAAAACGGTTGAACTCGGCACCTGTGGCTTGGCCTTGCAACGCTTGATGATGAGATGTTGCAAGCATTGGCAGTAACAATGGCGCGCTCCATTTAGTGTCGCCCTAGCGTGCACGGCATCCTGCCGTGCATGACGCTCAAAGACCACATCCCTATCTGGTTGCGTGCCCCGCGCAGCAGCCTTTTCGTCGTACTCGCGGCGCTGCTCTTGGCGGTGATCGCAGTGGTGTCGCCGGTGCAGTTGCCGGTGGTGCTCTACAAGGCAGCGCTCATTGCGCTGGCCGCCGTGATCGGCTACTGGCTCGACCGCGCGCTGTTCCCCTACGCACGGCCTGATTCCTTCCTCTGGCGCGACTGGCGCAAGGGCACCGAAGAGCCCGAGGGTGATGTGGACTACCCCATCGCCAAACCCGAGTACCTGGCCGCCTATTGCGTGGCGCAGCTGCGGCGGGCCATTGTGGTGGGCTGCGTGGTGCTGGGCGTGGCGGCGGGGCTGTGATGCGCTGGCATTCCCGAGTCCCCGCACTGGCCTGGCTGGCGGTTGTGGCCATCGCCATTGCAGTGAGCTGCGCCTACGCCCAGGTGCCCCAGGCCGCACTACAGCACCGCGCGCTGCTGGTACGCACCGCACATGCGTCCTGGGGTATGGATGCCCCGGTGGCTGTGTTTGCCGCGCAGGTCCACCAGGAAAGCGCTTGGCGCGCTGATGCCGTTTCCCACGTGGGGGCGCAGGGTTTGGCCCAGTTCATGCCCGCGACCACCAAGTGGATTGCTGGGTTGCACCCTGACCTGGCGTCGCAGCAGCCCTTCAACCCGGCGTGGTCCTTCCGCGCCCTGGTCACCTATGACCGCTGGCTGTACGACCGTGCACCAGTTCGCTACTCCCCGCACGACCGCATGTGGGTCGCTTTGCGCTCTTACAACGGCGGGCTCGGCCATTGGCAACAGGAGGCCGCTAGTACCGGGCTGGCCCAGCCTTCGCGAGCCCAGGTCGATGCGGCTTGCGGCAAAGCCCGCCGCGCAGCCGTGCATTGCAAAGAAAACCTGGGCTACCCCCACCGCATTCTGGTGGTGATCCAGCCACGCTACCTGCAGTGGGGGCCTGGTCTATGAGCGCACGCTTGATTGCCTGGGGCCTGGCTGTTTGCGCCCTCATCGTCGGCGCCAAGGCCTTGCAGTCCCACCTGGTCAACAAGGGGGACGCGCAGGGCGCAGCCCGAGTGCAACACGCTTGGGACGCCCAGGAGAACGCCCGCAACGCGGCCACTGCCCGCGACAACGCCACCAAATTTCGCAATGCCGAAAGGACTGCCCATGAAGACGCCCAACGCGAGGCCTCGCGCCGCGCTCGTGATGTTGCTGCCGCTGCTGCTGTGCGCAGCCTGCGCGCCGAAGTTGCCCGCCTCAACAGCCGCCCCGATCCCTACCCAACAGGTGATGCCGGACTTGCCGCCTGCGCTGGCGAAGCCCGTGCCGCACGAGAGCTACTCGGAGAAAGCAGCGGCGCATATCAAGAGCTGGCAGCAGAGGCTGACGGACTCCGCGACCAGGTGACCGGGCTGCAGAGCTTTGCTCGCAACGTGTGCGGGGCAGGCAAGACAGGGGGCGCCGTTGATTGACGACATCGACCGTGCCCAGGCGCGTGAGGCAGAGATTCTGGATGACGCCCTGCGTGACCACAGCCGCCGCTCTGGCCTGGTCGGGAAAACGCCCGCTGACTCGGCCGAACTCTGCCAGGCGCGAGGCTGCGGAGAGGTGATTTCCGAGAAGCGGCGCCAGGCTGTGCCTGGCGTGCAGTTGTGTGTGACGTGCCAGGCGCGTCAGGAAAAGAAAAAGGGGGCGCGATGACGCTGCAAGTGGATTTTTGGCAATTGCTGGGCTTCGGTCTCACGCTGCTTTCAGGGTTTGCCGGGCTCATCTTCACAGCGGGTCGATTGATCGCCGCCCAGTTCGAATCGCGCATCAATGAGCGCTTTGATGTGCTGCAGAAGGCTCGCGAGGCCGAGGTCGCAGGGATCACCAACCTGGAGCGCGAGTTCATGCACTTCAAGGCCGATCTGCCGCTGCACTACGTTCGCCGCGAGGACTACGTGCGCGGCCAATCCATCGTTGAAGCCAAGCTGGATGGCCTCGCCACCAAGATCGACAACGCGCAGCTACGCGCATCCATGAACGAGCGAGGGAGCCTATGAGCACCGGAATCGACAACGTCCGTATCCGCCGCGAAAACCTGCGGTGGCTGATCATCCTGACGCTCAACAATGCGCGCCCCATCGGCGCGTTTGAAGGCCCGATTCTGAGCGTGGCCCAGTCTGAATACCCCGATGCGACGCCGCTGGAGCTGCGCCGCGAGCTGGACTACCTGGGTGACCGCGAGCTGGTGAAACTGGACAAGCAGCCCTCGGGCCGCTGGTTTGCTGATCTGACACGCATTGGTGTGGACCTCGCCGAGTACACCATCCCCTGCGAGCCTGGTATCGCACGCCCTGTGAAGTATTGGTGAGCCATGGGCCGCAAAAGCAGCATCGACCGGCTGGACCCGGAGATCAAGACGTACATCCAAGCCATGCTCGCGTCAGGAGGTGTGACGCTGGATGAGCTGATCGCCGACCTGCGAGAGAAGTTTCCAGCAGCAGCTCAGGCCGCAGAGCTTCCCAGTCGCTCTGCCGTTGGCCGCTACGGGCAAAAGCTGGAGCGCCGTCTGTTGGCGATCCGTGCCAGCACCGAGGCCGCGAAGCTGATCCAGGCCCACGCGGGGGACGATAAGGACGCGCGCAGCGAGGCCCTGACTGCCATGGTGCAGACCGAGCTTTTCGAGGCCATCCTGGCGCTGCAGGAGGCCGACGAGGTTGGAGAGGACGGCGATAAGGCCGACCCTGGTGAGAGGGTGGCCCTGCTCAGCAAGGCGGCCAAGAACATCGCCACGCTGACCAGGTCGAGCATCAACCTAAAGGAGTTCCAGGCCAAGGTGGAGGAAGCCACGCGCAAGAAGCTGCTGGAGGAACAGCGCGCCAAGTTGGAAGCGATGCCCAACAAGGGCGGCGTGACGGCCGATACCAAGGCCGCCATCCGTGAGGCACTAGGGATCGTCTGATGGATAAGCTCAAGGGCCGCGCCAAGTGCATTCCTTTGGATCGCCATGCGATCTTTTTGCCGTTTCAGAGCGCGTGGATCAAGGACGAGTCTCGCCTCAAGTTGATGGAGAAGTCGCGGCAGATTGGCATCAGCTGGTCTACCGCCTACGGGGCGGACGAGCGTGCCGCTGCGCAGGGCGCCCGATTTGACGAGTGGGTGAGCAGTCGTGATGACATTCAGGCCCGGCTGTTCATTGAGGACTGCAAGCTCTGGGCCGGGATCATGGGCATGGCTGCCAAAGACCTTGGCGAGGTGGTGCTCGACCAAGAAAAAAAGCTCAGCGCCTATGTGCTTCAGTTCGCCAGCGGGCGGCGCATCCACAGCATGAGCAGCAACCCCGATGCCCAGGCGGGCAAGCGGGGCAGTCGCGTCCTGGATGAGTTCGCCCTGCATCGCGACCAGCGCAAGATGTGGGCCATCGCCTATCCCGGTATCACCTGGGGCGGCAACATGGAGTTGGTCAGCACACATCGCGGGTCCCACAGCTTCTTCAATCAGCTCGTGCGTGAAGCTCGGCACGGGGGCAACCCCAAGAAGATCAGCCTGCACAGGGTCACCTTGCAGGACGCTCTGGAACAGGGTTTTCTCTTCAAGCTCCAGCAGGCCCTGCCAGCGGATGCAGAGCAGCAGGCGATGGACGAGGCCGAGTACTTCGACTTTGTGAAATCGGGCGCTGCCGATGAGGAGTCGTTCGACCAGGAATACATGTGCATCCCGGCCGACGACGATGCCAAGTTTCTCGAGTACGGCCTGATCACGGCGTGCGAATACTCGGGCGGCACTGATTGGAAGCGAGGACTGGAGGGGCCTTTCCACGGCCGCCTGTATGCGGGCGTGGATATCGGCCGCAAGAAGGATTTGACCGTGCTGTGGGTGGTTGAGCAGCTTGGCGATGTGTTTTACACGCGCCACGTCGAGGTGATGGAGAAGATGCGCAAGAGCGCACAGGAAGCCATCTTGTGGCCCTGGTTCGAGATCTGCGACCGCGTGTGCATTGACTCGACCGGCCTTGGCATTGGCTGGGCCGACGACGCGCAAGACAAGTTTGGGCCGCATCGTGTGGAAGGCGTGAACTTCTCCGGCCCGGTGAAGGAAGCCCTCGCCTATCCGTTGCGCGGCGCCATGGAAGACCGCACGGTCCGCATCCCCGAAGACCCCAAGATCCGCGCAGACCTGCGCAAGGTGCAGAAGACCACCACCGCAGCAGGAAACATCCGCTTTGTTGCTGATGGCGACGACAGCACCAAGGTGAACGGCCACGCCGACCGCTTCTGGGCGCTGGCGCTTGCACTGCATGCGGGCTCCAGCCCATCCGCCCCTATCGAATATGAAAGCGGCGGTCCGCGTGACAGCAGCCAGCCGCTGGGAGATTTCATCCATGGTTAAAACCGCGCGGACTGACCGCTCCACCACAGCAGCCGCACAGGCCCGGCCCGAATTGGACTCTGAATTTGCCAACCGATTGCGGGACCCTTTCGAGCAGCACTACATGGGGGTGCTGCGCACCAACGACCCACTGCTGCTGGAACGCGGAAATGCAGGCGTGGAGCTGTACCGCGACCTGCGCCGGGATGGCAAGGTGTTCTCGGGTCTGCAAAAGCGCCAGCTTGCCCTGGTGGGCAGGGCCTGGCAGGTGGAGCCGCGCTCTAAGGACAGCGCCAAGGGGACGCAGGACGCGGAGACGCTGACCGCCATCCTTAAGGGCATTGCATTTGACCGCATGTGCGGCGAACTGCTGGAGGCGTTGCTGGCGGGCTTTGCTGTATCCGAGATCGTCTGGACCATTCGTGATGGGATGGTGGTGCCTGCACGCGTTATCAAGCGGGCACAGCGGCGGTTTGTCTACGTTCAGGACGATGACAACAGCCCTGCACGCCTGCACCTGCTGACGCGCGAGAACATGCTCAAAGGCATTCCGGTACCGGATCGCAAGTTCATCGTGCACCGCGTGAACCCCGAGGACGACAACCCCTATGGCACGGGCCTGGGGCTGCAGCTTTTCTGGCCAGTGTTCTTTAAGCGCAAGGGTATCGTGGCCTGGAACAAGCTGTGTGATCGCTTTGGCTCGCCCACACCCCACGGCAAGTATCCGCGTAACGCGGGACCGAAGGAAAAGGGCACGCTGGCAGACGCGCTACGCGCCATGTCCAACGACGGCTACTTGATGACGCCCGAGGGCATGGAGATTGCGCTTCTGGAGAGCAAGCTGTCCGGGAATGTCACCACGCAGCAGCAGCTGTGCGAATACATGGACGACTGGATCAGCGAGGTGCTGACCGGCCAGGAGCCTGCGCGCTCTGGCGGCGGCGCCTTGGCTGCAGCCAGCAAGGAGCGCAAGGATGTACGCCAAGACCTGACTCAAGCCGACAGCGATCTGCTCTCGGAAACCATCAACGAAACGCTGGTGGCCTGGATCTGTGAGTACAACGGGTTGGAGTCTTGCCATGTGTACCGCAACATCAAGGAGGAAGAGGACACCAAGACTCAGGCAGAGGGTGACAAGCTCATCCACGACATGGGTTTTGAGCTGGACGAAAACACCGTCCGGGCCAAGTATGGTGAAGGATGGTCGAAGAAAGCGGCGCCTCCGTCACCGCCGCCCGCACCATCACTACCGACGCCAGAGCCTGCAGGGGGGGCTGGCAGTCCCAAGGCGCCTACGGCCGCCAGTTTCGCGGAGCCCGGCCAACCGCAGCCGGGTGATGCACTTGACGAGCTGGTAGATGGTGCGCTGCAAGACTGGCAACCGCTGATGGCCCCCGTGGCACAGAAGCTGCAGGCGCTGCTGGACGAAGCTGTTTTGCGGGGCGAGACCGCCGAGCAACTGCTACAGCGCTTGCCTGGCTTGCTTGCTCAGCTCGATGCCGATGCCATTGCTGACTCTCTGACACGTGCCACTTTCGCGGCGCGCGCTGGGGCGATTGCGGGCGTGGAGAACGCCTGACCATGGCCTCTGCTGCGCAAGAGTTCGCCGATCTGCAGAAGCTGCCGCCTGCCGAAGCCATTGCCTATCTGCAGCGGCGTAGCCCGCTCACAAAGACCTTTGCCTGGCAGGATCTCTGGGAGGACGAGCACGCGCAGCAGTTCACAGTGAGCCGCTTGGCTCGGCTTGATCTACTCCAGGACATACGCGACCTGATCAGTCGGTCAGTGGGGGGCGACCTGTCGCGTCGGGACTTCATGCGCAACGCTGAGGAGATATTGGCCAAGGCAGGTTGGTGGGGCGAAAAAACCGTGGTGGACCCGCTTACCAAGCGCGAAGTGGTGACCATTTTTGATCCGGCCCGGCTCAAGCTGATCTATGACACTAACACCCGCATGGCGTACGCGGCGGGCCAGTGGGAGCGGATCGAGCGCAACCAGAAGACGCACCCGTTCCTGCGCTACATCACGAAGCGCGATGAGCGCGTGCGCGCCTCGCACCGGGCTTGGAACGGGGTGACCTTGCCGGTGGACGATCCGTTTTGGCTGACCCACCTACCACCGAATGGGTGGCGCTGCCGCTGCCGTGTTGTCGCCGTCAGTCAGCGGGAATATGACCAGGGCACCAGTCCCACAGGCGAGCCCATGATCAAAGTGGCGCCCGAAGTGCCGATGCGCGAGTGGCTGGACAAGCGCACGGGCGAGATCAAGCTGGTGCCGATAGGGATTGACCCGGGCTTTGGCTACAACGTGGGGATGGCGAGTGCTCGGGCGGCCTCCCTGGAAGAGGTCGTGGCTGACCGGTTGACCAAGGCTGCACCCGACCTGGCACGGACTGCGCGAGACAAGGGTATGGCGCAGTGGCACACACCAGCGCAGGCCACGGATGCCGTCGAGTTTGTAAAGCGGTCGGCTGCGACGCCTCAGGCCAAGCAGCCGCTTCAGGTGCTGGGCACAGTCTCATCTATGGCGACGCAGCGAGCCCAGGCGCTGGGGGTGGACCTGACCGGGCGCATGGTGGCACTGGAACATGACGGCGTGTTGCACACGCTGAAGTCCCATGGAAAGCCAAGCGAGGCGCTGCGCGGACAGATCCCGGTGACCGCTGAGGATCTGGCGCGCTTTCGGGACCTGTTCAACCGTGCCCAGCTGGCAGTAGGTGCTCCACCCGTCGCAAAGGACGGCAGCAAGGTGCTAGAGGGGGAGGTGGTTCTGGGTGGCATCGTGTACCACTTGGCGGTCCGGGTTCGCCGCAAGCACATCGTGCCTTTCACGATGTTCAAGAGGCCGGTGCGGAAATGAAAAAGCCCACCTGCCAAATGCACCCGCTTGCGCGATCCTATGGCTTAAACGTCCGAAACGTTGGTGAGCACCGTCATGATAGCGCCACGCATCCGCCCCTGTCAAACCGAGGCTCCACATGATCAGACTCAGTGTCGAGGTCAGCTCGCAGGCCTTGCAGGACTATCTGGCACGTCTGCGGCAGGGCACGACAAATATGCGGCCGGTCATGGACAGCATCGGCATGGAGCTAGAGAGCCGAATAAGCGCCCGCTTCGAGACCGAGACCGATCCCACCGGTCACCCATGGGAAGTGTGGGCGCCTTGGACCCGCGAGAACTATCCCGAGGACGGCAATGGTCGCCTTCTTGACCGATACGGCGACATGCTTGCCAGTCTCACCCATTCGGCAGACGCTACCAGCGTGCGTGTGGGCTTCGGGGACCCAAAAGCGGCCTTCCATGAGTGGGGTACTTGGAAGATGCCCCGGCGCGGGATGTTGTTTGCCGACCCGGACACAGGCCAACTCGGCGCTCAGGACGAAGCTGCTGTGCTGGACATCTTGGGGATCTGGCTGGAAGACCTGATGCGATAGCGGAGCGTCCTACGCAATGCCCCCCGGGTCGCGCCATCAGTTCAACGAATGGCGGCAGCGTAGAGCTCAGGATTCTCGCGTTTGCGACGGGAGTGGGTTTCCACATCGGCACGAAGGCGGTCATGAACCTCTGCAAACGCTTTGTTTTGCGTCCTGATCCAATGGACTGGTGGATGAACAGGCGTTCCGAGCACTTCACACCAAACGCAGGTATGCAAACCTGTTCTCCAGCGCGCTTCTTCCAGGAGCGGGAGCCCCAGTGACCAGCGCACAAATATCCTGTCAATTTCGTCGAGCCATGCTGTGGTCCTCGACTCCAGAGGCGTTTCTACATCGGGATACTTGCTGTGGAAGCAGTAGCTCAGGTTTGTGATCAGCTCTAGCTGCCCCGGGTCGAGCGCCAGATGTGGAAATTGCTTCTCAGCGAGACGCAAGTGGGCCACCAAGTCATGTCCTGCAGCCACGTCGAGCACCTTGGGCGCCAACCCTTGTGGTCCAATAAATTTCGAATGGTCTGGGTGAGCGATGGTCAGATGCGCCTTCAGCAGCTTTTCTAAGGCCTGCTGAGCAAGCATGAAGCCTCCGGACAGGCCAGACAAGAACAGGCACCGTGAAGAGGAATAGTCTTCGGTAGCTTGAAAAAGCCACATTGTTGGACGCGAAGTTTTCTTTGTGGTCTTCATATTGGCGTATCGAATTGGTGATGCCTCGGCTCCAATTAGACTTTAGGTGGCGTCCAAGCACACTCTAGCTCCTGAACGGGGCGCGCGCATTATGGCGCGGCTTCTGAACGTCGATAGGCCGAACGGTCAAGAAGTGAGGCAGATACGGGCCGCGTCATCTTCCAGCCCATGTTTTCATGGGAAGAAATGGATTTGCGAAACTCTGTCCCACTGCATCCCTACTTGGCCCACGAAATCCCGATTTATCGCGCCGCCCACTCTTCCTTTATCTCACTCCCGTTCACTGTGCCATCAGTTCGGGCGTGCCGATCAGCGCATTCAGGCCGTCAAAGTCCATCATCCGGTCCTTGAAGGGCGCCGTGGTCTGGTGCGTGTGCAGGCTGGCGTAGTAGCCCTGCAGCGTGTGCGCCACCGCGCGGGCCGTGCCGCCGGGGAAGATCACGATGCGAAAGCCGCGCTGCTGCAGCTCGGCCGCGCTCTGGATCGGTGTCTTGCCGCCTTCGACCATGTTGGCCAGCAGCGGGATGCGGTGGGCAAAGCGCTGGCAGGCCGCGTCCATCTGCTCGGGGGTGCGCAGGGCTTCGATGAAAAGCGCATCCACACCACATTCCAGGTACGCCTCGGCGCGGTCGAAGGCGGCGTCGATGCCCTCCACGGCCAGCGCGTCGGTGCGGGCCAGGATCAGCGTGTGGGCGCTGCGGCGCGCGTCCAGCGCAGCGTGGAGCTTGCCGCACATCTCGCCCACCGGGACCACCGTCTTGCCGTCCAGGTGGCCGCAGCGCTTGGGAAATCCCTGGTCCTCGATCTGCACCATGGCGGCGCCCGCACGCTCAAAGCCGCGCACGGTGCGCTGGGTGTTGAGTGCGTTGCCAAAGCCGGTGTCGGCATCGACGATGACCGGCGTGGGTACGCGCTCGGTGATGCGTGCCAGGGTGTCTTCCACCTCGGTGTAGGTGGTCAGGCCCACGTCGGAGCGGCCCAGGCGGGTGTAGGCAATCGACGCGCCTGAGAGGTACAGCGCCTCGAAGCCCGCCTGCTCTGCCACCAGGGCGCTCAGGGCGTCGTACACGCCGGGGGCCAGGATGGCGCGGGGTTCGTGAAGGCGTTCTTTCAACGATGGGGGGGTCATGTCTTCACACTTTCTGACGGTTCAGCCCGGCCGCCGTGTTCGCAGCGATGTAGCCACCGGCCACGGCGCTGAGCAGGCCGTTGCCGGAGAGATAACCCCACACCGCATCGCCCGACACGCCACGGGCAGCGCCGCCTGCAGCCAACAGATTGGGAAAAGGCTGGCCGTCCTGCCTCAGCACACGGCACTGGGCGTCGATGTCCAGCCCACCCTGGGTATGGAACAGCGCACCGGTGACCTTGACCGCGCAGAACGGAGCCCGCAATGGGCGGGCAAACACACGTCGGTTGTGGTCGTTCTGGCCGCTAGTGCTAGTGGTACTTGCCAGAGTTGCTATCAATTTTGATTCTTCGCAGCCGATCAATGCCGCCAGCGCCTGCACGCTGTCACAGTGCTTCACAGCACCGGCTGCCTCAGCATCGACAAAGTCCGGAAAGCTGCGCGCCAGTGCGAGGATGGGCGCATCGAACACATTCCACGCCACGCCGCCCGGCTGCGCCAGCACATGCACCGAGGCTTCGGAGTAGCCCTGCGTTTCGTCGTGAAAGCGCTCGCCCAGCGCATTGATCTGGATGCCGCCTTCCATCATCAGCGCCCACGAGATCAGCGCGCCTTGCGGAATGGCCCAGGAGCCGTGGCCCTGGTAGCCGCCCAGGTCCGCCAGCCGTGCGCCCAGCGCCTGGCCCCAGGCGATGGCGCTACCGTCGTTGCCTGTGTGGCCGGCGAAGAGGGCGTCGCGCATCTCGGGCAGCAGCTC
>NZ_QAIM01000246.1:0-13155 GCF_003061035.1 Acidovorax sp. HMWF018 | reverse complement strand
TTGACCCACAGCTCGCGCACGGCGGCTTCGGTGATCAGCGGAATGTCCGCCGCCGTTACCGCGTTGGCCAGGCGGCCCATCAGGCCCACGCCGGTCTTCTCGGGCGTGGCGTGCATGCGGCGCACGCTGTGGCCGGGGTACAAAAATCCATCGAGCACCTGCCACTGCAGGCCATGGCGCGCTTGCAGTGCATCGAGCGCCGGGCCGATGGCCTGGGCATAGGCCTGCACCAAATGGGGCGCTGCCCTGCCCTTGGCCTTGGCGCTGATGTCAGCGGCAAACCGCTCCGGGCTGTCATCAATGCCCGCCGCGCGCTGCGCCTGCGTGCCGGGCGCGGGGATAAAGCCGGATGACAAGGCCGAAGAGCCCAGCGGCGTGGCATCGCGCTCCAGCACCGCGCAGTCCACACCGGCGTCGTGCAGCATCAGCGCCGCCGTGAGGCCACAGGCGCCGCCGCCCACGATGATTACTGGCACATGTGCGTCCTGCGCCACGGTGCCGGGCATGTGCTCGGCATGGCAGATGCGGGGTGTGCTCATGGGCGCATTCATGCGCAAGGGGCGGCCACAGCGGCAACAAAGTCGGCGCAGGTCAGCACCTGGGCCACGTTGGCCATGTCGGCCACCGAGGTGTCGTGCACTGCCTGCTGGAAGGCCGCGCAGCCGTCGGACAGCACCAGCGTCTGGTAGTCGCGCATGTGTGCATCGCGCACCGTGCTGGCCACGCCCCCGTTGGTGACGATGCCGCACACGGCCACGGTGGTGATGCCTGCGCGGCGCAGCACCCAGTCCAGCTGGGTGTTGAAGAAAGCCGAATACGCCACCTTGCACACCGACACGTCCACCCACGGTGCGATCTCGGCCACATGGGCCTGGCCTGTGCTGCCGGGCGCAAAGTCGCCGCGCCGCAGAAACGGGCGCAGAGCCTTGAGGTGGGGCGAGACCATGGGTTCGCCCTGCGCATCGGGCCACAGGGTGAACTGGCTGCCCACCACCATGCCGCCCGCCGCCTTGAGTGCCTTGGCCACCGCTGCCACCCGGGGTGGCAAGGCCTGGGCGGCAGCGCTCACCGCGCCACCGCGCGCGTAGGCGCCGTCCGGGGCCAAAAAGTCGTTTTGCAGGTCGATGATGACCAGCGCCGTGTGGCGCGGGTTGATGCTCAGGTTAGGTGCGCCGTGGCTCATGCTGCGCCCTCCCCGTCGGCCCGCACCAGCAGATTGCCCAGCGGGTCCACCGTGGCGCTGAAGCCAGGCTCCAGCCACACCGTGGTGTCGGGCTGCTCCAGGATGGCCGGGCCGTCGACGCGGGTGCCAACGGGCAGGTCCAGCCGTGCGTGGCGCACGGCGTCCCACCAGCGGCCGGCGTGGAACACACGCTGCACGCCCAGCGACGGGTTCACGGTAGTGGTCTGCGGTGCCAGCACCGTCAGGTCGAACTTGGGACGCACGCCCACGCGGGCGTAGCGCAGGTTCATCACCCGTACGGCAATGCCCTCGAGCACGCGGCCAAAGGCGGCGCGGTAGGCGGCCTCGAACGCGGCGCGGATGCCTTCGTGGCTCAGCGCATCAGCCGCCACGGGCACCTGCACGGTGTGGGTCTGCCCGGCGTAGAGCATGTCCAGCGCAATGATTTCCTGCACTTCCACAAACTTCACGCCCGCTGAATCCAGGCGCTGCTGGCAGGTGGCTGCGAGTGTGGCCACGCGCTGGCGCAGGTCGGCCACGTCCAGGTCGACCAGGGGTTTGTTCAGCGTCTGCACCGCGTCGTGGCGCATGTCAGCCATCACACAGCCCAGGGCGGAGGTGACGCCGGGGTAGCGCGGCACGATGCCCGTGCCCACGCCCACCTCGCGCATCATGGCGCACACATGCAGTGCGCCGCCGCCAAAGGGCATGTAGGCAAACTGGCGCGGGTCGTGCCCGCGCTCGATGGACACCACGCGCACAGCGCCCGCCATCTTGGCGTTAGCCACCGTGAGGATGGCTTCGGCGGCTGCCATCACATCCAGGCTCAAGGGTTGGGCCACATGGGTCTCGATGGCGTCGCGCGACTTTTGCGCGTCCATGGCGGCCAGCAGGCCTCCGCCCAGGGGCCGGTCGGCGGCAATGCGGCCCAGCAGCACATTGGCATCCGTCACCGTGGGGCGCGTGTTGCCCCTGCCATAGCAGGCCGGGCCGGGGATGCTGCCAGCCGACTCGGGGCCCACCTGCAGCATGCCGCTGGCGTCCACCGAGGCAATCGAGCCGCCGCCTGCGCCAATGGTCTCGATCTGGATCATCGGCGAGCGCACCACCATGCCAAATTCGATGGCGGTCTGCGCGGCCAGCGCCGCCTCACCCTTGGCAACGAGGGACACGTCGAACGAGGTACCGCCCATGTCGCCCGTGATCACATCGGGGAAGCCTGCCGCCCGCGCAATCGCCGCGCAGGCAATCACGCCCGCCGCCGGGCCCGAGAGCGCGGTGCGCACAGGCACATCGCAGGCCGTCTGGCGCGACATCACGCCGCCGTTGCTCTGCACGATCAGCAGCTCGCCGCCAAAGCCCTGCGTACGCAGGTCGCCCTCCAGCCGCTCCAGGTAGCTGCCCACCACGGGCTGCAGGGCGGCGTTGAGCGTGGCCGTGGAGCAGCGCTCGAACTCGCGGATTTCGGGCAGCACCTCGCTGGCGGCCGTCACATGCGGGTTGGGCCACACGCTGCGCACGGCGGCCACGGCGGCCTGCTCGTTGGCGGGGTTGGCGTAGGTGTTGATGAAGAACACGCAGACAGCCTCGCAGCCCGCCTCCAGCAGCGCGCGCGCCTGGGCCTTGACCTGCTCGATGTCCACGGGCGTGTGCACCGTGCCATCGGCCAGCACGCGCTCGTCCACCTCCAGGCGCAGGTTGCGCGGCACGATGGGCTCGAAGCTGCCGCGCAGGCCCCAGGTCTGCGGCCGGTCGCGGCGGCGCATCTCCAGCACGTCCCGAAAGCCGCGGGTGGTGATGATGCCGGTGCGTGCTACCTTGCGCTCCAGCAGCGCGTTGGTGCCTACGGTGGTGCCGTGCACGATGGTGGCGATCTGCCCGGCCGAGTCGGCCACACGCGCCACGCCATTCATGAAGCCGCGCGCCTCCTCGCCCCGGGTGCTGGGCACCTTGACGATGCGGGCGCTGCCGTCACGCTCGTCCAGCACGAACAGGTCGGTGAAGGTGCCGCCCACGTCCACGCCCACCACATAGGACGCCTCGCTCAAAGCCTTGTCCGAAACCTTGCCGCTGCTCATGCCTTGCCTTTCAATGCTTTCAGTGCGTTAGGGACGCTCACATAGCCCATCGCCAGATCCTTCTCACGCGCTGCCGCATCCCGCGCGGCCGGGGCACCGTAGCCACCACCGCCAGGGGTCTCCAAGCGCACGCGCTCGCCCTGCTTCAGGCGGATACCAATCATCTTGGAGCGCATGGGTGGCTGCTTCCATTCACTATCGTTTTCATAGCTGAAGACGTTCATGGAACCGGCGCTACCGCCCGAAATGCCTTGGGGAGACGCCTTGCCACGCTCGCCAAAGATGAAGACCTCAGCGTCTTGCTCCAGCAGCTCAATCTCATAGATGGCGCCCAGGCCGCCTCGGTGCTGGCCGTCGCCACCCGAATCGGGCCGTAACGCCCACTGCGTGAAGCGCACGGGGTACGCAGCCTCCAGAATTTCGAGCGGCGGGATGGTGGCGGTGGAGATGGGCGCGTTGCCGTGGCTCAGGCCATCGCCATCGCTGTGCCCGCCGTGGCCGCCGCCAAAAAAGCTGAACATCACCCAGCGCTGGCCCTTGCGCGCGGCATCGGTGCGGTGGCCCGCGATCGACAGCGCGTTGATGGTGCCGTAGGCCTGGGCCATGGCGCGCCTGGGGTCGGCCTGCGCGGTGGCGCTGAAGATCACGTCGATCATGCGCAGGATGGTCTCGGTGTAGCCACCCACCGGGCGCGGCCGCGCGGCGCTGATCACGAGGCCCTCGGGCAATACAAAGTCCACCGCATCCAGCACACCGGCATTGGCAGGCACATCGGGAAACAAATGCTTGAGCGCCACGTAGCACGCCGCAATGGCCGTGGCGCGCGAGATGTTGACCGGCCCCGCGCACTGCGGCGAGGTGCGCGAGAAGTCCAGCGTCAAGCGTTCGCCCTGCACCGTCATGTCGAGGGCGATGGTCAGCGCCTCGTCCTTGACGCCGTCGTTGTCCAGGATGTCGCTGAAGCTGTAGCGCCCGTCGGGCAGCGCCGCGATGTGCGACTGCATGAGCTTGACGGCGCGCGTGCGCAGCTCGCCCATGGCCTGGTGCACCACGGCGTCACCATAATGGTCCAGCAGGTCGTGCAGGCGGCGCTCGCCCAGGTCCAGCGCGGCCAGCTGGCCGTTGAGGTCGCCCCACAGGCTGTCGGGCAGGCGGGTGTTGGCCTTCAGGATGGCCAGCACGTCTTCGTCAAAGACACCCGCGCGCACGATGCGCACGGGGGGAATCTGCACCGCCTCTTGCCAGCACTCGGTGGCCGCCGGGTTGTAGTTGCCGGGCACGTTGCCGCCCACGTCGTGCCAGTGCGCGGCCGATGCCAGAAAGCAATACAGCTTGCCGCCGCGAAAGAAGGGCCGCACCAGCTTGAAGTCGTTGGCGTGGGTGCCACCCTCGTAGGGGTCGTTGAACAACCAGGTGTCGCCCGCCGTGATGCCACCGCGCTCGCCCGCTGCCCGCATGGCAGCGCGCACGGCGAAAGCCATCGCCCCCACAAACACGGGCAGGCCCGATTTGCCCTGCACCAGCGTGTCGCCACTGGCGGCGTCGTACAGGCCGTGGCAGGCATCGTGCGCCTCGGCAATGATGGGGTTGAACGCGCTGCGGTACAGCGTGGCATCCATCTCGTCGGCGATCTGCTCCAGGCGGCCGCGCAAGACGGCCAGGGTGACCGGGTCCATAGCGGGCGGTGCGGTGGTGGTGTTGTGTTCAGCCATTGAGGGCCTCCTTGCCAAAGCGGGTGCGCAGCTGGTTCAGCAGACCGCCAGCGCGCACCATGTCCATGAGAAACGGGGGAATCGGGTCGCAGGCCAGCACACGGCCCTGGGGGGTGATGACGGCGGGCGCCTGCCAGTCGAGCGTGACGGCATCGCCGTCACCCAGCGCACCCAGTGCATCGGCCTCGGCGCAGGTCAACAGCAGCAGGCCCAGGTTGAAGGCGTTGCGAAAGTAGAGACCGCTGAACGACGGCGCGATGACCGCCACAATGCCCAGCCTCACCAGCACGGCGGCCGCCTGCTCGCGCGAGGAGCCAATGCCGAAGTTGGGCCCGGCCACGATCACGTCGCCCTTGCGCACGCCGCCCACGAAGTCGGGCCGCACCGATTCGAGGCAGTGGCGCGCCAGCACGTCCAGGCCGTGCTTCATGGCATGGCCGGGGGCGAGTACATCCGTGTCGATGTCAGCGCCAAGGCGCCATACCCTGTGAATATTCGTCATGTCGTTCATCCAACGCGCGGTGTATGAAACCGGCAAGGCCCAGACCAGTGCCACCGTGGAACTGGCTTTGCCAGGCCACCGGTGGCGTCCCCCTCCCGCGCAGCGAGAGAGGGGGAAGGCGCGAAGCGACTCAGGGGGTGAATCATGCTCATGCGAGTACCTCGCGGGGGTCGGTGATGCAACCGCGCACGGCCGATGCCGCCACGGTGTACGGCGACGCCAGATACACCTGCGCGGTGGCCGAGCCCATGCGGCCCTTGAAGTTGCGGGCGGTGCTGGAGATGACGGTGGTGTTATCGCCCACCGTGTCGCCATAGCCTGCGCAGGCACCGCAAGTGGTAGGGAACAGTTCGGCCCCCGCGTCCTGCAGCACCTGCAGCACGCCCTCGTCGCGTGCGGCGGCCTGATCCTGCTGGCTGGCAGGGGCCACCATCAGGCGCACTCCATGGGCCACGCGTTTGCCACGCAGCACCGAGGCGGCAGCGCGCAGGTCGTCCAGCTTGGCACCCGTGCAGGCGCCGATATATGCCACGTCGATGCCCTGCCCTGCGTGCTGTGCCACGGGGGCGGCATTGGCCGGGCTGTGCGGCGCGGCGACCTGGGGCGTGAGCGTGGTGGCGTCGAAGGTGTGGCGCGTGAGGGCTGCGCCTTCATCCGTGCGCCAGGCATCCAGCCCCTGCAGGTCTGCGTCGGGCACGCCCGCCGCCCGCAACCACTCGCGTGTGGTGGCGTCGGGGGCAATCAGCCCGGCCTGGGCGCCCAGCTCGGCGCTCATGTTCGAGAGCGTCATGCGTTCCTGCATGCCCAGCGCCTGCACCGCGGGGCCGGCAAACTCCACGGCCTGGTACTGCCCGCCGTTCATACCAAAACGGCCAATCATGTGCAGCATCATGTCTTTGGCCGTCACGCCCTGGGCCAGCTGTCCGCTCCAATGCATCTGCAGGGTGTGGGGCACGCGCAGCCAGATTTCGCCGGTCACCACCACGCCCAACATCTCGGTGCTGCCGATGCCAAACATGTAGGCACCAAAAGCACCGCCTGTGGGCGAATGCGAGTCGCCGCCCACGCAGAACATGCCGGGGCGGATATGTCCGTGCTGGGGCACCACCACATGGCAGATGCCCTGGCCGTCATACACATGGGGCAAAGCCTGCTCGCGCGCCCAGTCGCGGGCGATGCGCACGATGCGGCGGGATTCTTCGTCGCGCTCGGGCAGGTAGTGGTCCATGACAAGGACCACGCGCGATTTGTCCCAGATCTGCGCGCCCAGTTCGTCGAGCATGGGCTTGAGGCGCCGGGGGCCGGACGAGTCGTGGAACATGGCGAGATCCACCCGGCAGTTCACGATTTCACCGGGTGTGACGCTGGCGCGGCCGCTGGCGCGGGCCACCAGCTTCTGGGCCAGGGTGCTGGCCACAACATCAGGGGTGGCGGTCATTCGGGTTTGGCTCCGGCAAACTTCACCACCTTGGCCCAGCGCGGGATTTCAGCCTGCACAAAGCGCGCAAACTCGTCCGGGCTGTTGCCCACGGGCACGGCACCCTCCAGCTCCAGGCGCTTTTTCACGTCGGGGGTGGCAATGGCCTGGCGTGCGGCATCGCTCAGGCGCTTGGCCAGCTCGGGGTTCATCTGCCCCGGGCCAAACAGGCCAAACCAGGCGCTGGATTCGTAGCCCGGCAGCACCTCAGCAATCGCAGGCACATCCGGAAAGGCGGGCAGGCGCTTGGCACTGGTCACGCCCAACGCCTTGAGCTTGCCCGCGCGGATCTGCGCCTGTGCATTGCCCACGGCGGCGAACATCAGGTCGACCTGCCCGGCCAGCACATCCTGCAACGCTGGCGCAGTGCCCCGGTACGGAATGTTGACGATGTAGGCGCCCGACTGCATCTTGAAGGCATCGCCCGCCAGATGCAGCGATGAACCCACCGCGCCAATCGCAAAGTTGAGCTTGCCAGGCTTGGCCTTGGCCAGTGCGATCAGCTCACGCACATCTTTGGCAGGCAGCGTGGGGTGGGCCACCAGCACCGAGGGCGAGGTGGCCACACAGGTCAGCGGGGTGAAGTCCTTGACAGGGTCGAACGGCAGCGAGGGGTAAAGGCTGGCGTTGATGGCATGGCTGGTGAAGCTCATGAGCAGCGTGTTGCCATCGGGTGCGGCTTTGGCCACCGCGTCGGCGGCAATGTTGCCGCCCGCACCGGGCCGGTTCTCGACGATCACGGTGCGGCCCAGCAGGCGGCCCATTTCGATGGACAGGGTGCGCGCCAGGGTGTCGGTGGAGCCGCCGGCCGGGGCGCCGACCAGGATGCGGATGGGCGTGGACTGGGCAAAGGCCCGCCCGCCCATCAGCACGGCCGGCACAGGGGCAAGAGCTTGGAGGATTCTGCGGCGTTGGATCATGGTGTGGTGTCTCCTTCTTCAGTCACAGCGCAGGCATCACCGTGCCTTGGTCAAACGGGATGGCACGGGCGAGGAGCATGGGATTCAAAGGCCCAGATAGGCGCGGCGCAGGTCGTCGCTGCGCAGCAGTTCGTCGGGCGCGCCAGAAAAGCGGATGCTGCCGTTTTCCATCACGTAGGCACGGTCCGCAATCTCCAGCGACTGGCCCACGTTCTGCTCGACCAGCAACACTGCCAGCCCGGTGGCACGCAGCTGGCGAATCAGGCCGAACATCTCCTCGACCAGCAGGGGCGACAGGCCCAAAGATGGCTCATCCAGGATCAGGAGGCGGGGTTCGGCCATCAGGCCCCGGCCAATGGCCAGCATCTGCTGCTCGCCGCCACTCATGGTGCCCGCGAGCTGGGTGGTGCGCTCCTTCAGGCGCGGAAAGGAGGCAAACACCTTGTCGATGTTGTCGGCCCGGCGCTCCCGCGCGCGGGTGAAGCTGCCCAGCGAGAGGTTTTCGAGCACGCTGAGGTTCGGGAAAATCTTGCGCCCTTCGGGTACCTGGATCAGCCCGGCCTTGACGACCTCGGTGTAGTGTGCGCCGCTCAGGTCCGCACCGCCAAAAGCGACAGTACCGTCCCAGGCCTTGTAAATGCCACACACGACGTTGTTGAAGGTGGATTTGCCCGCGCCGTTGCTGCCCAGCAGGGCCACGGTCTCGCCGGGCTGAACCTGCAGGTCCACGCCCCGCAGGACCTCGACGCGGCCGTAGCCGCCGCGCAAGCCCGCCACGCTGAGCAAGGGGCTGGATGCGGACGATGGGACGGCGCTGTTCATGCGGCCTCCTTCGCGGCAGCGGCACGCAGGCGCGCCGCCGTGCCGTGGCCCAGGTAGGCCTCGATCACGCGCTCGTCGGACGTCACCACGCCCGGGCTGCCCTCGGCAATCAACTGGCCCTGCGCCAGCACCCACACATGCTCGGCCAGGTTCATCACGGCCTGCATCACGTGCTCGATCATCAACACGGTCACGCCACCATCGGCAATGCCGCGCACCACGGGAATCATCTCGGCAATCTCCTGGGGGTTGAGGCCCGCCAGCACTTCATCGAGCAGCAGCAGGCGCGGTTGTGTCGCCAGCGCGCGCGCCAGCTCCAGCCGCTTGCGGCCCGCCACTGTGAGGTCGGCTGCAGGCTTGTCCAGCTGGGGCGAAAGGCCCACGCGGGCCGCTACGTCGCTGGCCAGCGCCAGCGCCGCGCGGCGGTTGGGCTCCTTCAGGTGCGCGCCCACGGCAATGTTTTCACGCACGGTTTGTGCCGCAAACGGCTGCACGATCTGGAAGGTGCGCGTCATGCCCAGCCGGGCATTGAGATGGGGCGCCTGGGCGGTGATGTCCTGGCCTGCGAAGCGCACCGTGCCTGCGTCGGGCCGTACAAAGCCCGACATCAGGGCAAACAGCGTGGTCTTGCCTGCGCCATTGGGGCCAATCAGCGCCGTTAACGAACCTTCTGGCACCGCCAGGCTCACGTTTTGCACGGCTTTTAGGCCGCCGAAGGATTTGCTCAGGCCACTGAGCTGCAACAGGTCATTGGCCATGGCGGCCTCCCGAACGTTTCCACACCGCCACCACCGACTGCCCAATGCCTGCGATACCACGCGGCAGGAACATCACGATGAGCACCAGCACCACGCCGTAGATCACCATGTTGATGCCCGGCAGCTGCCCGAACAGGTTGCGCGTGATGTCGGCCAGGATGTGCAGCACCAGGGCGCCCAGCACGGGCCCCCAAATGGTGCCGATGCCGCCCACGATGGCGGCCACCAGGGCTTCCACCGACGTGACGGAGCCGTAGGCAATGCCCGGGTCGATGTACTGGAACACCTGCACATAAAACGCACCGGCTGCGCCCATGAAACCGCCCGACAGTGCGATGGCGCCCATCTTCACGTTGAAAGGATTCACGCCAATGGCGCGCGCCGCGTCTTCGTTGTCGCGCACGGCCTGCAGCCAGGCACCAAAGCGCGAGTTCTTCAGCCACCAGCTCACCAGCAGCGCCAGCGTGACCAGCGCCAGGATCAGAAACACATAGCCCTTGCGCGATCCGAACTGCATGTTGCCCAGAGATTCCTTGAGCGGCAGCATCAGGCCCACACCCGCCCCGGTGAACGGCACCGACAGCGCCAGGATGCGGAACACCTCGGCAAAGGCCAGTGTGACCAGCGCAAAGTACGAACCCTTGAGCCCGTAGCGGAACGACAGCCCGCCCACGAACAACCCCACCAGCGCACTGCCCGCCACGGCCATGGGCAAGGCCACCCAGGGGTTGATGCCGCCTTGCATCTGCGCAATGGCCTGGATGTACGCTCCAGTGCCAAAGAACAGTGCATGGCCAAACGAGAACTGCCCGCCAAAGCCGCCCAGAATGTTCCATGCCTGGGCCAGCAAGGCGGCGTAGAGCGCCATCATCACGAAGTTGAGCAGCACGCCGGAGTCCGACACGCCCGTCAAGGCCGCCACGATGGCCGCGAACACTCCAATGGTCCAGAGTTGCTTCATGCCTTGGCTCCAAACAAGCCCTGCGGGCGGAACAGCAACACCGCGATGAAGATGGCAAAGATGCCGATCTGCCCCAGCGATTCGCCCAGATACAGGCCGCCCAGCGACTCCACCACCCCAATCAGCAGCCCTCCCACCAGCGCGCCGGAAAAGCTGCCCATGCCGCCCAGCACCACGATGGTGAAAGCCACCAGCACAAAGCCGCTGCCCACCTGCGGATTCACGTAGTAAGCCGGTAGCAGAAAACACGCGGCCGCCCCCAGGCAAGCCAGGCCGATGCCAAAGCTCATCGCGTACACGTGGTCCACGTTGATGCCCATGAGCTTGGCGCCATGCTTTTCCTTGGCCACGGCACGGATGGCGCGGCCCAGGTCGGTCTTGCCGACGATCCAGAGCAACACGCCCGACACCACCAGCGCCCCGGCAAAGGCCACCAGCTTCGGAAGCGCAATCATGGCGGGGCCTACAGCGACGGTGGTCAGCGTGTAGGCCGTTTCGATGGTGCGCGTGTCGGACTTGAAGAACAGCAGGGCGAGGTTCTCCATCACGATGGAGATGCCCAGCGTGACCAGCAGGATGTTCTCGTCCTTGCCGTGGCTGGCGCTGTTGATCACCAGGCGCTGCAGGCCATAGCCCAGGGCGAACATGCCAGGCACCAAGATGGGCAGCGCCAAGTAGGGGTCGAGCCCGAAGTGCTGCTTGAGCAGGTACACGGCGTACAGCGCCAGCATCAGCGACGCGCCATGCGCGAAGTTGATGATGTGCAGCACGCCGTAGATCAGCGTGAGCCCGAGCGCGATCAGTGCATAGACCGCGCCCGTCGTCAGGCCGTTCAGGAGGGAGGGAAAGAGGATGCTGAGCTCGAACATGGGTGTGGAGTCCGGCGTTCAGGCAAAGGCGCGGCCTGGCGCTCCGCGTGGGAGCGTCCCGCAGCCCCTGCATTCAGGGCCGAAAAGTGGTGGGTGTCAGGCCTTCAGCGGGAAGAGCGGGTCCGCTTCGCGATAGTCGCGCGGGATGATGACCTTGATGTCCTTGTTCAGCACCTGAGTCATGAGCGGCTGGGCACCCTGGTTCTGTCCATTGACGAATTTGGTCGGGCCGTACGGCATGATGTGATCGGCAAAGGTGCTCTTTTCCAGCGCGTCGATGAGGGCAGCACGGTCCATTGACTTGGCGCGCTCCAGCGCATCGGCCAGCAACCACATCGAGGTGTAGGTCATGAACAGCTCGTAGCTGAAGAACAGGCCCTTGGCCTCGACCCGCTTCTTCAGGTCCTGCGCGCGCTTGTCCTTGGGGTTGAACCAGTGGTTGCAGTCGATGATGCCGTTGGCAGCGTCCGGAAACTCCTTGACGAACTTGTAGCTCGACGCCGCCCCACCCAACACCGAGTAGATCGCCTTGGGCGTGACCTTTTGCTGCTGCATGGTGCGCACCAGCAGCGCGTACTCGTTGTAATAGTTGGCGGGGATGACGATGTCGGGGTTGATCGCCTTCATGCGCAGCACGATGTTGTTGAAGTCGCGCGTGGGGTTGGCGTGCTTGACGACTTCCTTGACCTCGTAGCCGTAGCCGGGCAGCTCCCGCGCCAGCAGCTGCGCAGTGCCGGTGCCAAACAGCGATTCTTCATGGATGATCATCACTGTTTTGGCGGGCTTGCCTGCCGCCGTGTTCAGCACATGCAGGTTGGCCACGGCGGTCTCGGCGCATTTCTTGTAGCCGGGGCCAAAGCGGAAGGTGTTCTTGAGGCCGCGCTCCACAATCTGATCGGCCACGCCCACATCCACGATGTGCGGCAGGTTGTACTTGGCGGCGGCCTGCGTAGTGGCCAGGCAGATGGCCGAGGCAAACGCCCCCACCACGGCGGACACGCCCGCTTCATTCATCTTCTCTACCTCGGCGGCACCGGCCTGAGGCTGTGACTGCGCATCGCCCAGCAGGGCTTCGAGCTTGGCGCCGCCCAGAGACTTGATGCCACCAGCCTTGTTGATGTCTTCAATGGCCATCATCGCGCCTTCGCGGCATTGCTGGCCCGAATAGGCCAGTGCGCCGGTCACCGGGTGCAGCACCCCCACCTTGACGGACTTGGCCTGCGCCCCGCCCACCAGTGGGAAGGCCAGCGCCGACGCGGCGGCAGCCGACTGGGACATGAAATGGCGGCGAGTACTCATGGGCATTCTCCTGGCAGGTGGGTCGGGTTGAGGTTGGAGGAACGGATTCAGTGGAACTGGGCCGACAGCTCTTTGCTGACCCAGACCTTGGCGTCGATGCTGCCCACACGGGACAACTGCATTTCGTATTCGTAGCGGTCCGGCCGGTACAGGCCGTGCAGCCACTGCACGGGGCGCTCCTGGTCGTCATAGATGAGACGGCGCACAGCCAGCAGTGCCGAGCCCACCGAGACATCCAGGTGGCGGGCCACGACAGCGTCAGCCAGCTTGGCCGAGATGGTTTGGTGCGCGCGGCCCACGTTGACGCCCGACTCTTCGAGCAGCACCAGGATGGGCTTGCGCGCCAGCTCGCGCCGTCCGAACTGGCGGGCAATGTCGGCGGGCACATAGGTGGTGATGTGCGACAGCGGCCCCTCTTTGGTGCTCCGCACCCGGACCGCCTTTTGCACGGCGTCGCCCACTGCAATATTCAGTGCACCGGCCACGGCACGCGATGCTGTGACCGTATCCACATCCAGCACCTTGACGGAGGTGCGCAGGCCCATGCTGACCAGGTTCTCCAGCAGGCCGGTGA
>NZ_QAIM01000245.1:0-3111 GCF_003061035.1 Acidovorax sp. HMWF018 | reverse complement strand
CCGCCCAGCATGGTGGTCACGCCGCTGGCCAGGGCCTCTTCGATCTGCTGCGGGCAGATGAAGTGGATGTGGCTGTCGATGCCGCCTGCGGTGACGATGTTGCCCTCGCAGCTGATGACCTCCGTGCCGGGGCCAATGATGATGTCCACGCCGGGCTGGGTGTCGGGGTTGCCGGCTTTGCCGATGGCGGCGATGCGGCCTGCGCGCAGGCCGATGTCGGCCTTGAAGATGCCGGTGTGGTCTACCACCAGGGCGTTGGTCAGCACTGTGTCCACCGCGCCTTGTGCGTTGCTGCGCTGGCTCTGTGCCATGCCGTCGCGAATAGTCTTGCCGCCGCCAAACTTCACCTCTTCGCCGTAGCTGCCGGCGCGCAGGGTGTGGTCGGCCTCGACTTCGAGAATGAGTTCGGTGTCGGCCAGGCGCACGCGGTCGCCCACCGTGGGGCCGAACATCTCGGCGTAGGCGCGTCGTCCAATGGTTGCCATGTGAGGGGTGCTCCGCAAGAACGGTTTACTATGTTTTTGATAGCTGCTGGGGCAATTGATACCGGCGCTATCGGCCAATTGGGCTTGAAGTTGCTACAGCGGGCCCTGGGTCAGGCCCTGAAAGCCGAACACGCGGCGCTCGCCTGCGTAGTCCACCAGCTCCACGGTGCGCTCCTGGCCGGGTTCAAAGCGCACGGCGGTGCCGGATGCGATGTTGAGCCGCATGCCGCGTGCAGCCGCACGGTCAAAGCCCAGGGCGTTGTTGGTCTCGGCAAAGTGGTAGTGCGAGCCCACCTGGATGGGACGGTCGCCGGTGTTGCGCACCACCACGGTCAGCGTACGGCGGCCGGTGTTGAGCGCGTGCTCGCCGGGTTCGGTAAAGAGTTCGCCTGGGATCATGGTCGGGTCCTTGAGGGGGGAGCTGCTGCGGTGTCGGTATGCATGACGCCAGTCAGACCTGTCAGGCCATCTGGGCCAGCAGGGCGCCACCCATCAGCGCCACGGCAGCGCCTGCAGCGCGGCTGAGCCACACGGTGCGGTGGCGCAGCGCCCAGCCTGCCGCCAGCCCCACGCCATGCAGCAGCACGGTGGCCGTCAGCATGCCCGCCAGGGTTTGCCAGGCGCTGTGGCTGCCCGCCAGCTCGATGCCGTGGGCCACGCCGTGAAAGACGGCAAACACCCCCACGCCCAGCGCGGCCACGAGGCCGGGCACGCGCAGGCGCGACACGACGAGCAGGCCTGTGGCCAGCAGCGACGCGGCAATCATCGGCTCCACCGCAGGCAGTGCCACGCCCTGCAGGCCCAGCACTGCGCCCGCCAGCAACATGGCCGCAAAGCCCACAGGGCCCCACAGCAGTTCGCGTCCAGCACGGCGCGCGGACAGGGCGCTCCACAGGCCCACGGCCACCATGGCGGCCAGATGGTCCAGGCCGAACAGGGGGTGGGCAAGGCCGCTGAAGAAACTGTTGTGGATGTGGGATTCAGCGCCTGTATGGGCGTTGGCGCACGTGCTGATTGCGCTGGACGCTATGAAAAGGAGAGCGGCTGTGTGGCGGTGTGAGAGTGCGATGCGCATGGGGGCTCCACAGAGAGAAAGAGGGAAGGGGGTCAGACGATCGGCTGATGGACGGTGACGAGCTTGGTGCCGTCGGGGAAGGTGGCCTCCACCTGGATGTCCGGGATCATCTCGGCGATGCCGTCCATCACGTCCGCGCGGGTGAGCACGGTGCGGCCCTCGCTCATCAATTGCGCCACGGTCTTGCCGTCGCGGGCGCCTTCCATCACGGCGGCGCTGATCAGGGCCATGGCCTCGGGGTAGTTGAGCTTCAGGCCCCGGGCCTTGCGGCGCTCGGCCAGCAGGGCGGCGGTAAAGATCAGCAGCTTGTCTTTTTCGCGAGGAGTCAGTTCCATATCGTTGCACTCAATGCTGGGGTAAATGGCTCGCGCGACCGCAGTGCGGTCGAACGCGAGGAGTTAGTTCCATTTCGTTTCACTCAAAGCTGGGGTCAATAGCTCGCGCGACCGCCGAGGCGGTCGAACGCGAGGGGTCAGTTCCATGTCGTTCTACTCAATTCAAGGCTGGATGGGCTCGTGTGACAGGTTGTCCTGACCGGGCGGTCCTGAGGGCAACGGATTCATCATAGGCAGCAAGCCCCGTGCCCGCCATACGCCAGAGGGCGAAGGTGCGCTGGATGTGACGGCGAATCGTGGCATGGAAACTGCACTTGCAAAGGCTGCCGCCGCCCTTTGCCCATGCCCCTTTCCACCGCCCCCCTTGCACCGCCCGACGCGGCCTCGGCAGCAGCCTTGGGGCGGGATGCCGACGCGCAAGCGCCGCAGCAAGTCGTCAAGGTGCGCCGCGACTACAACAGCTGGGTCGCCACCGAGACCATGGAGGACTACGCACTGCGCTACACCCCCCAGCGCTTTCGCAAATGGTCTGAATGGCGGGTGGCCAACACCGCGTTTGGCGCGGCCTCCTTCCTGATCCTGGAGGCCGTGGGCGCCACGCTGCTGGTGCAGTACGGCTTCATCAATGCCTTCTGGGCCATCGTGGCCACGGGGCTCATCATCTTCCTGGCGGGGCTGCCCATCAGCGTGTATGCGGCGCGCTATGGGGTGGACATGGACCTGCTCACGCGCGGCGCGGGGTTTGGCTACATCGGCTCCACGCTCACCTCGCTGATCTACGCGAGCTTCACCTTCATCTTCTTCGCGCTGGAGGCTGCCGTGATGGCCTACGCGCTGGAGCTGGCGCTCGACATCCCGCCCACCTGGGGTTACCTCATCTGCGCCATTGTGGTGATTCCACTGGTCACGCATGGCGTGTCGGCCATCAGCCGCCTGCAGGTGTGGACACAGCCGCTGTGGCTGGTGATGCTGGTGGTGCCGTTTGTGTATGTGATCGTGCGCGATCCTGGTGCGTTTTCTGGCATCGTGCACTACGGTGGTGAGTCAATGCGGGGCGCCACATTCCAGCTGCCCTTGTTTGGTGCGGCGCTCACGGTCGGTATTGCGCTCATTACCCAGATGGGGGAGCAGGCCGACTACCTGCGCTTCATGCCCGCATCCACCCCTGCCACACGTGGGCGCTGGTGGCTGGGCGTGCTGGTGGGCGGGCCGGGCT
>NZ_QAIM01000244.1:0-7690 GCF_003061035.1 Acidovorax sp. HMWF018 | reverse complement strand
GGGCGATGAAGTCGGGGATGATGGGCATGCGCTATTTTCGCCTGCCTGTGTCACTGCAGCAGGGGTTGCTTGCTTTTTGGGCACATGAGCGCATGACGCTGCTGTTAGCGTGCCAGGGGCCTACCGTCCAGCCACTGCACGGCGGCATCCAGCACAGGGTCGCCACCGGTCATGACGCGTTGGACGAAGCCTGCGTCCGCCGCCAGGCGCAGATCGGGCTCAACGCCTTTGCCAAAGACATAGTGGTCGCCTTTGGCGCCCAGTTCTGCCACCGTGGGCGCGTGAACGATCACGTCTCCGGGCAGCAGCACGCGCGTCGTCATGCCTACAGCGCCCGGCGTGGGCTCCGTCCCGATGACCTGGGCCCGACCGGCTTTTTGCAACCAGGCTGCGAAGATCTCGCACGGGCCCGTGCACTCCGGTCCCGTCAGCAGCACCAAGGGGGCGCCGTAGTAAGCGCCGCCTTGTGTGAACAGCGGCAGCTGTGGAGGTAGGCCCAGGCTGCCGCGAGTGCGCCACACCTTGGCGGTGGCGTCCACCTGGCGCTGCGCGTAGCCCTGCAGCCTCAGTGGTCGGTCGTAAGAGAAGAAAGACGCTGCGTAGTGGGGAACCAACTGATAGGCACCATGGTCGGCGCCCCGAAGGTCCAGCACCAGGCCGCTGAGCCGTGCCTGGGTGGCGGCTGCAAGGCTGCGTTCCCACTGGTCCAGGTTGCCTCCGCCGTCGGCGAACGAATTCAGCGCGATGTAGCCGTACTGCCGGCCCGATTGACTGCGCAACTGGAACGCTGACAGCGATTCGTTGTTGGGGGCTGATCCTGCCGCCTGAGGCCGTTCCGCCACGCGCTGGCGCAGATCGAAGGTTTGCTCCTTGCCGTCCTGGCGCACCTTCAGCACCATGGCTTCCCGATCGTAGGCCATCAGCTTGAGGGCATCGTGGCGGCGCCCGACTTCAGTGGGGCGGTTGGAGTAGCGTACGGCGCGGCCCACATAGCGCCCGATGCTTTCGCCATTGACTTCCACAATCTCAGCGCCCGGGCGCAGCCCGGCCAGTTCCGCTGCCGAGCGTGGAGCGACGCTGCCTACCAGGGCCCGGCCATCAGGCAGCCACCACACGCCGTGCATCGGCAGGGGCGTGATGCCGCGCGGCAGCCACTGGCCGGCCAGGCCCACATCGAGTCCTGCCGTGAGACCCTGGGGACCACCTGCACCGCGCAGTTCGACGCGGAACAGGCCGTCCTGCAGGCGTGTGCCAATGTCGGCGTAGATTTGCGCCATGGCTTGCCGCTCCCGCTGGTCACCGGCCTGCCGCACCTTGTCCGCCAGCTCGGCCTGCAGCCGCGCCCAGTCCATGGGCTGCGCGCCGCGGAACGGGTAGCGTTCATGCATCACACTGGTGAATGCCTTGAAAGCGTCGCCGGGCGACAGCCGGGTCAGGTCGATGTCTGCCGTGGACTGCACCCCATATTGAGCCAGCGCGATCTCGCGGCTGCGGTCGAAGCTGAAACCGCGGCTGTCCAGGGTCACGACGGTGTAGCCGCGCGGCAGCCGGACCATGGGGTCGTCGGGTGTGAAGAGGCGACCGTCTGCGCCGAACCCCGCTGGAAAAGCTGCCCCTGACTCGCTGGCCCATACCAGCAGCTTGCCGCCCACCGCTTCCATGGCCAAGTCGGGTTGTAGCGGCCATTCCATCTGCACCGAGCTGGTGGTGAGCATGGCGTGCTGCTCTATCGCGTCCAGCGCGCGGCGGCTCGCCCGGCGTGGCAGGCTGGTGTGCACAGACAATGCAAATATCTTTACGCCGGCACCTGAGGTCCGCACCCTGCCAGAGCCCAGGTCGAAAAGGGTTCCCGGTGGTGTTGCTGGAAGGTCGATGGACACTGCCGAACTGTCTGCGCGGGGGGTGGCCAGCAGTTGGTCTTGAGGTGCTGTCACATGCGCGGTCTGGCGCTGCACGAAGTACGCGCCCTGGTCGAGCAGCGCCACCAGCGTGCTACTCGCAGCGACGGGGTCGCCCGCGCCGCGTTCGAGGGCGGCAATGATTCGCACCGGGCCGCCTTCGTCGCGCGCCATCACGGCGGGCCCGGAGGGCGGCTGGAACGGAATGCCGTTGCGGCTATCCCAGGCTTGGCGGCCCGCGTCCATCGCCTGCCTGCTCGTCGACATCACCTGTTGTCCGGTGGACATCATCTGCTGCCCGGCGGACACAGCGCCTTCGCTACGAGTGATGGTCTCGCCGGCCCGGCCCAGGCCATCAAGCAGACCTGAGTGCGCCGGTATCGCGAAGGCTGCCAAGACGACCAAGGCGGTCAAGGCGGCAGTGGCTGGCACAGTACCTGCCCGGTGTTCTGCGGTGCAGGGGTGGGGAAGCAGGTCGCGGAGCAAGCGTGCGTTGGGCATGGTGGCGGTGCGTCGAAGGGGGTGCTTGTGGGCCTAGACGTAGCGGATCACAAAGTCGTTATCAGCGGCGCTCACGTTGATGCGGCTGATGATCTTTGTATCCACCGAAGCTTGCAGGAACTCTATGGCCATGCGTGGCAGGAGGTTCTGGGTCAGGATCGCGTCGATCATGCGGGCGCCAGACTCCACTTCGCTGCAGCGCTCTCTGATCACCCGCACGGCGCTGTCGTCGAACTCGAACTGCGCACCATGGTTGACCTGGATACGTGTCTGGATGCGGCGCATTTGCAGGCCAATGATCTGCTCAAGCATCGCTTCGGAAATCGGGTAGTACGGCACCACCGTGAGGCGACCGAGCAGCGCGGCCGGGAACTTGTCGAGCAGCGGCTGGCGGATTGCCTGGGCCAGTGCCTCCGGCGACGGAATGAGGTCGGGGTCGTTGCAAAGGCCCGCGATCAGCTCCGAGCCCACATTCGACGTCAGGATGATCACGGTGTTCTTGAAGTCGATATAGCGGCCCTCGCCGTCTTCCATCCAGCCCTTGTCGAACACTTGGAAGAACATCTCGTGCACGTCCGGGTGCGCCTTCTCGATCTCGTCGAGCAGTACCACGCTGTACGGTCTGCGGCGCACCGCTTCAGTCAGAACGCCACCTTCACCATACCCCACGTAGCCCGGTGGCGCGCCCTTGAGTGTGGAGACGGTGTGCGCTTCCTGGAACTCGCTCATGTTGATGGTGATGAGATTCTGTTCACCGCCGTACAGCGCCTCGGCCAAGGAAAGGGCGGTTTCGGTCTTGCCCACCCCTGAGGGGCCTGCCAGCAGGAACACTCCAATGGGTTTGCTGGGGTTGTCCAGCTGCGCGCGCGCTGTCTGTATGCGGCGCGTGATGGCCTCCAGCCCGTGGCGCTGGCCGATCACGCGCTTTTCTAGCGTATGTGTCAGCGTCAGCACCGACTTCACTTCATCGCGCACCATGCGGCCCACGGGAATGCCTGTCCATTCGGCCACGACGGCGGCCACAACGCCCGCATCCACCACCGGGTGCAACAGGGGATCGTCGCCCTGTAGGGCTCGCAGTTCCTTGCGCATAGCGTCCAGCTCCTCTGGCGAGACGGCTGGTGTGGCTGATGTCATCGCTTCAGCGGAGGCAGCAGCTGCATCGACGCTGGCAGCGTCCGGCGTGCGTGTAAGCCGTGCAGCCAGGAGTGTTGCTTCTGCCTGGACGATACGTTGCGCGAGGTCATTTTCGCGGGCCAGTCGTTCGGTCAGCGTGGCTTTCTCCACTCGCAAGCGCTCCAGCGCTGCGGCCAGCTCGGTCTCGCGCCCTGGATCGGCGATGCCCAGGTCGGCCTCGCGCTGCACCACCTCCAGCTCCACCTGGAGCGCCTCCTGTTGGCGGATCACGGCCTCCAGGCGCGCTGGGGTTGCCGTCAGGGCCATGGCGACGCGAGAGCATGCGGTGTCCATCAGGCTCACGGCCTTGTCTGGCAACTGGCGTGCGGGAATGTAGCGGTGCGACAGGTTTACCGCGGCCACCACAGCCTCGTCAGCGATCCGAACCTTGTGATGCGCTTCCAGCTTGGCGGCCACGCCGCGCAGCATGTGCACGGCTTTGGGTTCGTCGGGCTCGTGGATGTGTACCAGCTGGAAGCGGCGTGTCAGCGCCGGGTCTTTCTCGATGTGCTTCTTGTACTCTGCCCAGGTGGTGGCGCCAATCGTGCGCAGCACGCCACGGGCCAATGCTGGCTTGAGCAGGTTGGCAGCGTCGCCCGTGCCGGCCTGGCCGCCTGCGCCGATCAGGGTGTGCACTTCGTCGATGAACAGCACGATCGGAGTGGTGCTGGCCTGCACTTCGTCCAGCAGCGTGCGAAGCCGGTTCTCGAACTCGCCCTTCATGCTGGCGCCCGCCTGCAGCAGGCCGACGTCCATGGTGCGCAGCTGGACGCCGCGCAGCGGCGGTGGAACGTCGTCCGTGGCAATGCGCAACGCCAGGCCTTCCACCACGGCGGTCTTGCCGACGCCGGCTTCGCCCACGAGGATGGGGTTGTTTTGCCGACGGCGCATGAGGATGTCGATCATCTGGCGCACTTCCTCGTCGCGGCCTGTTACCGGGTCCAGTTCGCCTTGGCGGGCGCGTTCGGTCAGGTCAACGGTATAGCGCTGCAGGGCGTCCTGCTTACCCGTGCCGAGTGGCGTTGTCGCACTGCTGGCTTCACCTGGCGTTCCCTGGAGTCCCGAACCGTCAGCTGCCTGGAGTCGGGCTTCCGGCGACAGTGGGAGCAGTTTGGGGAATGCGTCGCTCAGCGATGGCTCGGAGATCTTTTCGAACTCCTTCGAAATTGATCGGAGCTCATTGGCCAGTGTCCGGGTGCGCAGCATGCCGGAAAGCCAGTAGGCGCTGCGGATCTGCGATTCGTTGAACATCAGCGTGGCGTAGACCCAGCCGCGTTCGATGGACATCTCAATCTGGTCCGAGAAGTCGGAGATCGACGTGGCTCCCCGTGGTAGCCGGTCCAGACTACGCAGCACGTCGGCAGCAAGTTGCTCTGCATCGATCTCGAAGTGGCGACACAGCCTCATCAGGTCGGAGTCGTTCTCCTGCAGCAACTGGTGCAGCCAGTGGACCAGTTCGACATAGGGGTTGGCCCGCAGCTTGCAGAACACCGTAGCGCCCTCCAGCGATTTGAAAAGCAGCGGGTTGAGTTTTCCGAACAGGGCAAGGCGACTGATCTCAGACATGGTATCGGGGCAGGGCGTTGATGAGAATTTCTGGGAGAGTTAACAACGAGGGTTTGTCATGCGCCCGGAGGCATGGTCGCGTGCGCTCTGACCTGCTGGCTGCGCGAATGCAACCAGCTTTCCGGGTCCAGACGGAAATCATCCGCATCAGAGGCCGCAGGGCCGTCGAGCATCCAACTGGTCCAGCCCAGGCGGGTTCCGCCGCCCAGACGCGTGCCGGGGACTTCCTCACGCTGTAGCACGAGCTCGAAATCCCAGGCGTACTCGATACCCAGGTAGTTCCTCACCCAGTCCACGAGTGCCTGGAAATCTGGATGGCCCGGAAGAAAGCGCTCGTACTGCGCCAGTGTCATGGGGCCAATGCGAAGCCGGAACTTGCTTTGCGCATCCGGAACCCTGGATCCCACCACCGTATCGACCCCCAACTGAGAGTTGCAGGGATGCCGCGAGAGACGGGTTTGCTGCGAGGGCTCGAGCTCCAAGTAATGCAAGCAGTATTCGTTCAGAGCGACGGGCACTCCAAAGTAGCTGGCGATGGCACGCTGCAAGCCCTCCGGATTGCGGGTGATGCGCGTGAGGTGCCCGGCCATGTGAAGCTTGGCGTGGTCGTCCACCGCATCGCGGCGTCGTGCTGATGGTTCACCGATGCCAATGATGCTGGCCAGGTGGCGCCCGAACATCCCGTCACCGGGCCGGTCCAGGGATACTGTGGGCTGGGCATCGGCCCATGCACGAAAGAACAGCAGCAGCAGCCTGTGGTGGAAGATGTCGGAGAACCGGGCCAGCGTCGGGTCGTCGTATTGGCGCTGTCTCTCGCGGACGTACTCCGTCAGGTGGGTTGGCAGCGGGCCATTGGGACCATACAGGCCGAAGTTCCAGACCATCAACCGCTCCGGCTGGCCTGCAACGGCTGGCAGCACCTCAGCAATGGTGGCCGGGGCGAAGGCGAGAGAAGGGTCCTGGCCCAGGCGGATCGGCTCCGCTTGAGGGCGCGCAGCACGGCCCAAAGCCGGTAGATCCGGATGGCGGGCCTGCAGCCATCGCAAGGCGAAAAACAGATCAAAGGCGTGTGGATCGCTGCGCAAGCGCTGCCACAGGTCAGCGCTGCCATCTTGCCGCGGCAACGGAAATTCCCGGTTTGGAGATGCTGCGCCGGTCATGTATTGGGCCTCTGGCCTGGGCGAGCTTCCCATGTGGCGAGTGGTCCTCGCTGCCGAGAGTGCAAAGACAGTTCAGTGAAGCTATTGACACCCACATGGCGCGCGAAAAAGCGCTCAAGCACACAGGCCAGCGGCCATGCGCTCACGCCAGCGAACGAAGATTCATCGACCGTGAGTGTGATCCCCACTCCCCGGCCGTATATCAGCTGGCGGTGTTGAGCAAGGCGTCTGGTGATGGGTTGAATACTGACTTCCTTCAGCCCGGCAACCTGGCCGGTGAGGACATGGTTGCCCAAGGCGAGGTAGAGGTTCATCAGTTCGCGAAGCGTGGCTGCGCCTTCCTGCTCCGAGAGGTCGGTCATCGCCAGGTAGTTCAGCGACAGATGCGAGATCAATCTCCAGGTGATCTCGTTCTCTGCCACGCTGCCCATGGGTCGCGATGGTCCAGCGACGGTGCGTATGGCGCCGATGGGCGCCGAGTCGAGGGTGATGAAATCCCCCCCGGCTTGATTGATCGGCATCAGCAGAGGCAGATCGCGGTTTGTGCACAGGGTGCGTACCGAAAGTTGCTTGAGATCGTCTGAAAAAGGGGCTGCTCGTTGGTCCACCAGCGACAGGAAAACTTCGCTGCCCAGGTATTGGGTCCGGGGCCCGAAACGAACGGCGTGCTCCGAAAACAGCCGGGGCTCCCTCCGTACGGCGAAGTACGCTTGGTCGTCTGAGCGTATGCCGTGCACGGAGGCATACAAGGGAACGAACTCCCGGTCGTTCACCTGGCCCTCCTGGTGGCCGGTGACGCTGAGCACGTTGTACACCTCGAAGTCGCGTGGGCGGGTGCGTTCCATCACCACGTGGTACTCGTTGACACCGGCCGACACGTGGATGCGGTCCGCCATGCGCTCAAACAGGTTGATCGCGGGTGTGCAGTGCAACAGGAAATTTTGTCTATCCACCACCGGTTCGAGGTCTGGGGCTGCCTTGCGCAGCAGCAGCGTCATGGCCAGACGCCTTCCGAGGATCATTTGTAGCGAACTCGCCAGACCTTGGATGGAGAAGAACCGGAAGCGCGGCGGAAAGGCGAAATACTCATGCAGCAGCCGGTGCCCCTGAAACGCCCGGTGCGAATAAGGCAGCAAGGACTGACTCTGTTCATACCCTTCAGCACGAAGGGCGTGGGCTGAGAGGTATCCGTGCACCCGGGTCGGATCTTGTGCATCGTGCACCACGATGCCGAGGAGAGATTCGTGCAACAACTCCTGCAGATGGGACGCCACAGCGTCAGATGCGTGGATGTACATATCCAGCCGATCCATCGGCAGTTGCGCGAAGTCGGTAGCCCCCTGGGTTTCGATTTCCAGGCGCAAATGCCCTGCCGGCTCATGCTGCAAT
>NZ_QAIM01000243.1:0-6329 GCF_003061035.1 Acidovorax sp. HMWF018 | reverse complement strand
TTCCCCCCGTGGCCCGCAACCTCCGTCCGACACGCCCTGCCCCCCGCTCCGCCCCCCGCACGGCGTGGGGCTGGGCATGGGCCGGTGCGCTGGCCGGCGTGCTGCCCGCCGTGGTGGCCTTTGCGCCCGCGCACTGGCTGGCCAGCGGCGTGGCCCGCGCCACCCAGGGACAGGTGCTGTTGCTGCAGCCAAGGGGCACGGTATGGACCGGCTCGGCCCAACTGGTGTTGACTGGTGGCCAGGCCAGCAAAGACAGCGCCGCCCTGCCCGGCCGGGTGGACTGGCAGCTGCGCCCCACCTGGGGCGGGCTAAGCGCCCAACTGCACGCAGGCTGCTGCACGCCCGAGCCCCTGCGGGCCCAGGTGCACCTGCGCTGGGCCGGCCCGCAAATCACTGTGGCCGACGGCCAGAGCCAGTGGCCTGCGGCCTTGCTGGCGGGCCTGGGCACCCCCTGGAACACCCTGCAGCCGCAGGGACAGCTGGCACTGCAGACACGCGCGCTGACGGCGCAATGGGCTGCTGGCCGCATGGTGCTGTCGGGCAAGGCCCAGATGGATGCGCGGGCCATGTCCTCGCGCTTGTCCACCCTGCGCCCCATGGGCAGCTACCGGCTGGTGCTGCAGGGCGGCGAGGTGCCCACACTCGCCCTCAGCACCCTCGACGGGGCCCTGCAACTGAGCGGCAGCGGCCAGTGGGTGGGCAACCGCCTGCGCTTTGCGGGCGAGGCCAGCGCCACCCCCGAGCGGGAGGCCGCACTGTCCAATCTTCTGAACATCATCGGACGGCGCAATGGCGCGCGCTCCATCATCACCGTGGGTTGAATCTATGACTTTCCTGTTTGCTCCACGCCTGCGCTTCACTCTCAAAACCATAGCAGTCAGCGCAATATTTACCTGCGCCAGTGGCCAGATTGGCGCCCAAACGGCGGTGGACACCCGCACCGGCAGCGTGCGCCCCAGCGAACCCGTCACGCTCAACTTTGCCAACGCCGAGATCGAGGCCGTGGCCCGCACCATGGCCACCATCACCGGCCGCAACGTGGTGGTGGACCCACGGGTCAAAGGCCAGCTCAACCTCGTGACCGAGCGCGCGGTGACGCCTGCCGCCGCGTTCCAGCAGTTCCTGGCCGCGCTGCGCCTGCAAGGCTTCACGGTGGTGGAGGCGGCGGGCCTGTACAAGGTGGTGCCCGAGGCCGACGCCAAGCTGCAGGGCGGCAGCGTGAGCGTGGTGCAGGGCAACGCGGGCAGCGCGCCCGGCGGCGGGCAAATCGTCACGCAGATCTTCAAGCTCAACTTCGAAAACGCTGCCAATCTGGTGCCGGTGCTGCGCCCGCTCATCAGCCCCAACAACACCATCAACGTGAACCCCGGCAACAACTCGCTGGTGATCACCGACTATGCCGACAACCTGCAGCGCCTGGCGCGCATCGTGGCGGCCATGGATGTGTCCAACGCCAGCGATGTGGAGGTGATTCCGCTCAAGAACGCGATTGCCAGCGACCTGGCACCGCTGGTGTCGCGCCTGATCGACGGCGGCAGCGCCAACGGGGGCGCCGCAGCCGCGGCCGCGCCCGGCCAGGCCGACACCGCGTTCAAGACCACCCTCATCGCCGAGCCGCGCAGCAACTCGCTGATCCTGCGTGCCGCCAACCCGGCCCGCGTGGCCCAGGTGCGCGCCCTGGTGGCCCAGCTAGACCAGGCCCCCGCGCCGGGCAGCAGCGCGGCCAGCGGCAACATCCATGTGGTCTACCTCAAGAACGCCGACGCCACCAAGCTGGCCACCACCCTGCGCGCCGCCATGGCGGCCATGGGTGGCGGCAATGGCGGTGCGGCCAGCAGCGGTGGCGGTGCCAGCTCGCCCGCACCCAGCACGGGGCTGAGCACCGGGGGCATGCTGTCCACCAACGGCAGCTCGTCCGGCAGCAGCACCAGCGGCGGCCTGGGCTCCAGCACCAGCGCCATGGGCACCAGCAGCACCAACAACAACCAGCCCTCCACCGGCGGTCAGATCCAGGCCGACCCCACCACCAACTCGCTCATCATCACGGCGCCCGAGCCGCTGTACCGCCAGCTGCGCGACGTGATCGACAAGCTCGACGGCCGCCGCGCGCAGGTGCTGGTCGAGAGCCTGATCGTCGAGGTCTCTGCCAACAAGGTGGCCGAGTTCGGCATCCAGTGGCAGGGCATTCTGGGCAAAAACGGCGATGGCACCGTGGGCGTGATCGGCACCAACTCCGGCGCGGCCGGTGCCAACATCCTGAACGTGACAGCCGCCCTGGCCTCGGGCTCCACCACCTCCATCGCGACGGCGGCCAGTTCGCTGGGCAAGGGCCTGAACCTGGCGCTCGCACCGCGCATTAACGGCCAGTACTACCTGGGCGCGCTGGCGAACTTCCTGCAGAACAGCGGCGATGCCAACGTGCTCTCCACCCCCAACCTGATGACGCTGGACAACGAAGAGGCGCGCATCATCATCGGCAACAACGTGCCCTTCGTGACCGGCTCGTACGCCAACAGCACCGGCAGCAGCACGGTGAACCCGTTCACCACGGTGGAGCGCAAGGACGTGGGCCTGATGCTCAAGGTGCGTCCGCAGATCAGCGAGAACGGCACGGTGAAGATGGCGATCTACCAGGAGGTCTCCAAGATCGACACCGCCACGCTGAGCAACGCCAACGGCCCCACCACCAGCAAGCGCTCCATCGAGTCGAACGTGGTGGTGGACGATGGCAGCATCATCGTGATTGGCGGCCTGCTGGAAGACAGCTACTCGCAAGGCCAGGACAAGGTGCCGGTGATGGGCGACATCCCGGTGCTGGGCAACCTGTTCCGCAGCGAGAACCGCACCCGCAACAAGACCAACCTGATGGTGTTCCTGCGCCCCATTGTGGTGCGTGATAACGCCACCAGCGACGCATTGATGATGGACCGCTACGAGGCCATCCGCGCGCTGCAGCAGACCACCCAGCCCGCGCCCAGCGTGGTGATGAAGTCGGTGTCGGGCGCACCCATCCTGCCCGCACTGCCACAACGCACAGAGCCCGGCGCCGCCACCGTGCCTACACAGCCGCTGGCGCCCCTGCCCGCAGAGACCGCTCCACGCTGAAGGGCCGCCACGCATGCGCCACCCCCTGCCCTACGCCTTTGCCCGCACCGCCCAGCTGCTGCTGGAGGACGACGGCCACCAGCTGGTGCTGTGGCACGGCCCCAGCCCCGACGCGGGCGCGCTGTCCGAAGTGCTGCGCAAGCACCCGGTGCAGCAACTGCTTGCGCTCGATGCCCCGGCCCTGGCCCAGCGCATCAGCGCGGCCTATTCGCACAGCGAATCGAGCGCCGCCACCGTGGTGAGCGAGGTCGAGAGCGACGCCGACCTCTCGCGCATGATGCAGGAGCTGCCGGCCGTCGAGGACCTGCTGGAATCAGCCGGCGACGCACCCATCATCCGCATGCTCAACGCCCTGCTCACGCAGGCCGCACGCGACGGCGCGAGCGATATCCACATCGAGCCCTACGAGCGCCACAGCAGCGTGCGCTTTCGCGTGGACGGCACGCTGCGCGAAGTGGTGCAGCCCAACCGCGCGCTGCACGCCGCCCTGATCTCGCGCCTGAAGATCATGGCCGACCTGGACATCAGCGAAAAACGCCTGCCGCAGGACGGCCGCATCAGCCTGCGCCTGGGCACCCGTGCCATCGACGTGCGCGTCTCCACCCTGCCCAGCGCGCACGGCGAGCGCGCCGTGCTGCGCCTGCTGGACAAGAGTGAAAGCAAGCTCAGCCTGGAGGCCGTGGGCATGCAGGGCGACACCCTGCGCCGCTTTGAGGGCCTGATCGGCCAGCCGCACGGCATCATCCTGGTCACCGGCCCCACGGGCTCGGGCAAGACGACCACGCTGTATGCAGCGCTGGGTCGGCTCGACGCCACGCGCAACAACATCATGACGGTGGAAGACCCCATCGAATACGAGCTGCCGGGCGTGGGCCAGACCCAGGTCAACAGCAAGATCGAGCTGACCTTTGCCAAGGCCCTGCGCGCCATCCTGCGGCAGGACCCGGACATCATCATGATTGGTGAAATCCGCGACTTCGAGACCGCGCAGATAGCCATCCAGGCCTCGCTCACGGGTCACCTGGTGCTGGCCACCCTGCACACCAACGACGCGGCCAGCGCGGTCACGCGCCTGACCGACATGGGCGTGGAGCCCTTCCTGTTGTCGTCGTCGCTGCTGGGCGTGCTGGCCCAGCGCCTGGTGCGCAAGTTCTGCAGCCACTGCCACGGCGCGGGCTGCGAGCACTGCGGCCAGACGGGCTACACCGGCCGCACGGGCGTGTTCGAGTTGCTGGTGACCACGGACGCGATCCGGGCACAGATCCACAACCAGGCCTCAGAGGCCGACATCCGCACCGCAGCGCTGGCGGGTGGCATGGCGCTGATGCGTGACGATGGCGAACGCCTGATTGCCGCCGGCATCACCAGCCGCGAAGAAGTGCTGCGGGTGACGCGGGACTGATTTGCTACGTTTTTGATAGCTTCCAGCACATGAAACACTAGCGCTACCAGCCAAAAACACTTCAAACTACCGGATCTGCAGCGCGGGCCGGCGCCCCACCTGGGCCATCGCAGGTGCGGTGGGCGTTGCGGGTGCCGAGGTGCTAAACGCCGGGGATGCGGTCGCGCCATCCTGCAGCTTGAACTGGCTGACCGCGCTGTTGAGGTGGTGCGCCTGCTCGCGCAGCGACTCGGACGCTGCGGTGGACTCCTCCACCAGCGCCGCGTTTTGCTGGGTCATCTGGTCGAGCTGCGTGACCGACTGGCTGATCTGGCCGATGTTGTCGCTTTGTTCGGCCGACGAAGCGGTGATCTCCGCAATGATGTCGGACACGCGCCGCACGCTGCTCACGATCTCGGTCATGGTCTGGCCGGCCTGGCTCACCAGGCGCGAGCCGTCTTCCACCCGCTCCACCGACGAACCGATCAGGCCCTTGATCTCCTTGGCAGCTTCGGCGCTGCGCTGCGCCAGGTTGCGCACCTCGCTGGCCACCACCGCAAAGCCACGGCCCTGCTCACCGGCACGGGCGGCTTCCACCGCCGCGTTGAGCGCCAGGATGTTGGTTTGGAACGCAATCGAATCGATCACGCCCGTGATGTCCGCGATCTTGCGTGAGCTGGTGGTGATCTGGTCCATGGTGGTCACCACCTGCGACACCACGGCGCCGCCGCGTGCAGCCACCTCGGCGGCGGACGAGGCAAAGTCGCTGGCCTGGCGCGAGGCCTGGGCGCTTTGCTGCACCGTGCTGGTCAGCACCTCCATCGATGAGGCGGTCTCTTCCAGGTTGGCCGCTGTCTGCTCGGTGCGGTGGCTCAGGTCATGGTTGCCACTGGCGATCTCGGAGCTGGCGGTGGAGATGTTGCCCGCCGCGTCCTGCACCTGGCGCACCAGGTCACGCAACGAGTCCTGCATGCGGCCCATCGCCCCCACCAGCTGGCCCACTTCATCCTGGTTCATGGCTGCCACATCGCGCGACAAATCGCCACTGGCAATGCGTTCGGCCAGCTCCTGTGCCTGTCCGAGGGACTTCGTGATGGAACGCACGCTGAAGAACGTGAGCGGAATCAGCACCGCCAGCGCCAGCACCAGGCCCACACCAATCAGTGCGGCCATGGTGGAGGTGCGCGATTCGACACCCGCGCGGGCCTCGTCCATCTGCGCACGAGCCGAACCCGCCAGGCTGGAGAACAGCTTGTCGGTGGCTTCCATGTGGACCTTCAGGCGATCGGCGTAGGCGCCGCCCCCTGCGCCGTCAAGCTGCGCGCCCTCGATCTTCTCGAAGATGGGTGAGATGCCGGTTTCGTACTGCTTGATCTCGTCGAGCGATTTGTCGATCGAGGCCACAAACTCGGCATCGCCCGACTGCACCTGCCGCACATCGGCCAGACGCTTGCGCAGGGAAGTCAGGGTTTTGGCCCAGGACTCGCGCAGGGCAGAGACCTCGACCGAGTTGTTGAAGTTGATGATGATGTCTTTTTCGGTCCGGCGCATGTCACCCAGGGTGGTGCGCAGCTCGGACATGTCTGTCAGCGTCTGCACGCGTTCTGAAAACAGCACCTGCAGCGTGCCGCGCGTTCGGTCCAGCGCCACGTAGCCCATGGCACCAATGACGACCAGAAGGATCAGGGAAAAGACGGTTCCGAAGTAGAGACGCGTGCGGATGGAGAAGCGGCCGAGAGCATTCATGGCTCTTCCTTACATTTTTTAACAGACAGTCCAGCATAGCAAATTTGGTGCCACACACACCCCCCGCCTTCTGGGCCGGGGGTGGGCGGGACTATAT
>NZ_QAIM01000023.1:0-1513 GCF_003061035.1 Acidovorax sp. HMWF018 | reverse complement strand
CCCGCCGCACCAGGCGGGAGACCAGTTCGTCGTAGATGCGGCGGTGGATGTAGGCGCGCGAGCCCGCCACGCAGGTCTGGCCCGCCGCCGCGAAGATCCCGGCCAGCACCCCGATTTCCGCGCGGTCGATGTCGGCGTCCTCGAAGACGATGTTCGGGCTCTTGCCGCCCAGCTCGAGCGTGCACGGGACGAGCTTCCTGCCCGCCTCGGCGGCGATGGCCCGTCCCACGTCCGTGCTGCCGATGAAGGAGATCTTGCGGACCTGCGGGTGTCCGACGAGCGCCTCCCCGGTTTCCCTCAGCCCCGTCACGACGTTGAGGACGCCGGGGGGGATGCCGACGCTTTCCGCCAGCCGGGCGATCTCGATCGCCGAGGCCGACGTCACCTCGCTGGGCTTGACGACGATGGTGTTGCCCGCGGCGAGCGCGGGCGCGGCCGACTCGATCATCAGCAGCGTCGGAGAGTTCCAGGGCACGATGACGGCCACCACGCCCAGGGGCTCCTTGAGCGTGTAGTTGAGCACCGACGTCTGCGCGACCGGAATGACCGCGCCCTCGATCTTGTCGGCCATGCCGCCGAAGTAGCAGAGCCAGTCGCGCACGATGCGCGCCTGGGTCTGCATCTCCGAGGCCAGCTTGCCGTTCTGCGTCGCCTCGAGCGCGCCGATGTGCATCGCGTTCTCCGCGATCGCGTCGCCCCAGCGCATCAGCAGCCGGCCGCGCTCGGTCGCGGACATGCGGGACCAGGGGCCGCGGAATGCCTTGGCGGCCGCCGTCACCGCCCGGTCCACCTGGTCGGCGCCGGCGATGGCGAAGTCGCCCCAGCGCCGCCCGGTCGTGGGGTTGAAGGACTCGAAGGTACGTCCCGGCTCGGCCGCGACGGCCTCGCCGGCAATGTGCAGGCCGTAGCTGCGGGCGCCCATCTCGTGATTCGGCAGCGAAGTTGACTGCGACATGGTGGCTCGGATCCTCTTTCTGAACAAACGGGGTGGACACGGGCGGCCCTTGCGGGGGCGCGCCGCGCGGCGGCGCCACCCGACCGGGCACGGCCGCCTCTCGCCTACAGCGGACAAGCCGCCAGGTGCGGATCGGCCGTGCCCTCGAGCACGACCTCCTTGGACTTGAGGCTCCAGACGGGTCCGCTTCCATCGACTTCGACCGCGACGAACCGGTCGACCGGGAAGCCGTTCTTTCCGATCCGGTACTGGACCCCGCGAACGGACCGGTAGGCCGCCTTGCGCAGCGCCGCGCTCAGCTTCGCGGCTTCCTTGGTGTTGCCGCCCAGTTCGTCCACGGCGGCCTTCAGCTGCGTGACCATGTCGTAGGACGTCGCGGCGTAGTTCGACGGCAGGCGGCCGTACTTGGCATTGAATTCCTTGACGAAGCGCTTGTTCTCGGCGTTGTCCAGGTCCGCCGCCCAGAAGTCGGCTGTTTCCGAGCCAAGCACGCCCTTCACGCCCGCGGCCTGCAGGCTCGGCAGGTTGAGCTGGTCCAGCGTGAAGGCCGTGAAGGGG
>NZ_QAIM01000242.1:8371-12314 GCF_003061035.1 Acidovorax sp. HMWF018 | reverse complement strand
CCCCCGAGTTGGCGCGCAGCTCGGCACTGCCTTCGTAACCCTTTTGCGGGATGGCGGTGGGCACCTTGCCGTCCAGCACGTTGACCACGCCACCCACGGCGCCGTTGCCATAAACCAGGGCCGAGGGGCCACGCAGCACCTCGATCTGCGTGGCCAGCAGCGGCTCGGACACCACGGCGTGGTCGGGGCTGATGGTGGAGGCGTCGTGCAGCTCGGCGCCGTCGCTCAGCACCTTGACGCGCGGGCCGTCCATGCCGCGGATGATGGGCCGGCTGGCGCCCGCACCAAAGTGGCTGCTGGTGATGCCGGGCTCGCTGTTCAGCGTTTCGCCCAGCGTGGCCTCGCGGCGGCGCACCAGTTCATCCCCTTCCAGCACGGTGGCGGGGGTGGTCATGTCGCTGGCGCCCAGTTGCAGGCCGCTGGCCGACACGGTGACTGCGGGCAGACTGGGTGCAGCGTCAGCCGCCGCAGCGGGCGCGGGTGCAGTCTGCGCCTGGGTGGCAACGCTGGTGCCAGACAGCGCCAGCAGGGTCGCCAGGGCCACAGGGTGGAGCGCCGGGTGTGCACGGCGGGAAGCAAAGCGGTGAGTAGAAAAGGTGTGGGTCATGGTGGTGGCCTGCAACAAGGCATGCGCGGCGCTGGCGGTGCCAACGCGCCTGCGCATGCCGACCCGCGCCCGGGGCGCGGGTTGATGAATAAAAACCGCTGCAAGCGCTAGTGAAATATGCGCTAGCAGCTATGAAAACAGGAGTAATGATGGGCGGCGCGCCGTGGTACGGCCGCTGGCAGCCGCCAAATCGGCCTGCATACGGCGGCTTGCATACCGCGCCCTGCGCCAGCAGGCACAACACCGCCGCGTTGCCCTGCAAGGCACACAGCGGGGACGCCGGCTGAGAAGGTGGGGCTGGAGGTGCGCTGCGCGTCAGGCGACCGGTGGGCCGCGCGCATGGAACAGCGCAATGTGGGGTGTGCTCGCCCGCCCTGCCGCATGCACGGCCGGCGGCAGCGGCGCATCGGCCGCAGGCAGCGCCAGCGGGGCGGCATGCAGTGCGTCGCCCAGCGCCAGCTGGTCGAGCAACAGGCAGTCCACTGGCGCGTGGTGGGCCAGCAGATAGGGGAGCCACAGACCGTGGCCGGGTGTGGCAGCGGGCCGCGCAGTGGGGGCCGGGTCCCACGCCGGCTGCCCGGGCAACGAAGAGGGCGCGGCCAGCAGCCCGGCATGCGCCTGGTCCAGCGCGCCGCCGTGCACCACCTGGTGCAGCCGACCCAGCGTGGACACCACCACCAATGCCAGCAGCAGCCACGCCAACGCCACGCGCCGCACCGCTGCGCCGCGCAGGGCGGCGGACGGCAGGTGCAAAGGGCGAAGGAAGGCGCGGGTCACGTCAGGCAAAAAGGGAAAGGATTGCGGCAGAGGCTGCAGCGGCCAAAGCCGGGGATTATTTCACCGGCACCGCGTCCACCACGCGGTAGTACAGGCCATATTGATCATTGGGGAGCACGGTGAACTTGCCTTCCACCACCACGGGCTCCAGCGAATAGCGCACGGGTGTCTTGGCCTTGACCTCGACCATGCTCTCGGGCCCGCCCGGTGTGCAGAACGAGCAGGTCAGCGGCACGGAGGTGAGGATGAAGTGCGTCTGCGTCGGCTTGGCGTCCAGCGGCACCATGAAGCCCTGAATGCGCTGCGTGGTCTTGTCCATGCCCTTCTGGGCGTCGTTGAACACGGGCAGGATGCCGTCCTTGGTGGTCTTTTTGCTCAGGTCGGTCAGCACCGACCAGGGCACCACGTCGTTGCGCTGGGGCAGCGGGGCAATCGGGCTGTTGGGGCTGTGGTAGCCCGCACCCGACCCCGATGGCACGACAGTGCCAGCGCCCGCAGGCAGGGGCGACGACAGCACTGGCGCTGCGGCCGCGCCTTCCTTGGCGCGCTCAAAAGCGCCCGGCGCGGGCTTGGTGGCGCCACCTTGCTGCGCGTGCGCACCGCTTGCCAGAACCAGCGTGGCGGCCAGACAAGCCACGCGAGCCATCAGGCCGGGGATGGGCAAGGGTTTCAAGGTGCAGGACATGGCGGGGACTCCGGGCGAACAAGTAACAAAAAAACAGGCGCTCAGTGTGCGTGTTTCATCCCGCAGTATTTTCCAATGGCCAGGTTCTTGCACGCCGCCTGCAGGTCTTTCTGGCACTGGTCGTGGCCCTTGCCGGACTCCAGGCACTTGGCGGCGGCCTCGTGGGCGGCAGCCATGGCACGGTGGCGGGAGACGTCTTCCTGGGTGTCCTTGTCGTTGTGGGCTTGCGCGTGGGCCAGGGCACCGGCGAGCAGCATGGGCGCCAGGGCGAGAGCAGCGAAAAGTTTTTTCATGGAAAGACTTTCAGGTTGAGTGGCTAGAGGGTTTATGGAGGTCAGAACTCGGGGGCTGCATCAGGGCTAGCTCAACAAGTCGGCCACATCGGTGCGGTAGGCCTGCATGGCTGGCAGCAGCGCCGCCAAGGCCGCCACGCCTGCGGCCAGCAGCGGCACCCCGGCTTCGGCGGGCAACCAGATCCAGCCCGTCACCGGCAGCAAGCCCTGCGCCTGTAACGCCCAGCCCAGGGCCTGCGCCAGGCCGTGGCCCAGCAGCAGCCCCAGAATGGACGCGAGCGCGGCCAGCCACAGCGCCTCCCACAGCACCAGCCCAGCCACACGGCCCGGCGGCGCGCCCAGCATGCGCAGCATGGCCAGGTCGGCGCGGCGCTCGCGCACGGCATTCCACAGCGCGATGAACACGCTGAGCGCGGCCACGGCCAGCAGCACGCCGCCAAAGGCGCGCAGCACATCGGCACCCACGCCCAGCAGGCGCAGCAGGCGCGTGACCTCGATGGCGGGCGCCGCCGCCTGCATCGAGGTGCCGCCGTTGATCAGGCGTGGCAGCGTGATGGCCGCCATGGGCGTGCGGTAGCGCACCAGGGCCACGGTCACCTCACGCTCTTCCTTCATGACTTCCAGGTCTTCGGCATCGTTGGCCGTGGCGGTCTCGTGCACCATCCAGACGGATTCGGTGCTGGTCAGGATCAATCGGTCCAGCACACAGCCGCAGGGCGCCAGCACGCCGCTCACACGGTAGGGGTGGTTGCCATGGGCGTGCCCTCCTCCACCCAGGCCGTGGCTGCCAATGAAGGTGGCCCCCACCAGCGGCGCGCCTTGATGGCTGGCTTTGACAATGCCCCGCGCCACGCTGGCGCCCAGCACCGCGTCCATGGGCTGCTGCCATAGCGCGCCTTCGGCCAACTGGGCCTCATAGTGCGCCACGTAGTCGGGCGTGGTGCCCACGATGCGAAAGCCCTGGTAGCTGTCGCCCAGGCTCAGCGGGATGACCTGCGCCACCAGCGGGTTCTTCTGCAGCGCCTGCACCTCTTGCAGCGGGATGTTGCCCGTGGGCACGTCGATGTGGAACACGCCCGCCAGGATCAGCTGCAACGGGCTGCCCTTGGCGCCCACCACCAGGTCGATGCCACCCAGGTCGCGCTCAAACGCCTTGTCGAGCTGTGTGGCCACCAGCAGCACCAAAGTGATGGCGGCCAGGCCCAGCGTGAGCACCAGCAGGTTGAGCACGGCGGCCAGCGGGCGGGACCACAGGTAGCGCCAGGACAGGCGGGCGAGTTTGAATACTCCTGAATTCATAGCTTCTCAGGCATATTCAACCGGCGCTCCGTGCCGATTTCATTCAAATTGAGGGTCTGGACACCCGCCAGGGCGGACACCACACGCTGGTCATGCGTGGCAATCACCAGGCTGGCATCGCAGGCCGCAGCGCTGTGCTGCAGCAGGGCCAGCGCATCGGCCGCCGCCTCGTCGTCCAGGCTGGCCGTGGGCTCGTCAGCCAGCAGCACCTGCGGCGCCAGCAGCACGGCCCGCGCCAGCGCCACGCGCTGCGCCTGCCCGCCGGAGAGCTGATGCGGCTTG
>NZ_QAIM01000242.1:0-8361 GCF_003061035.1 Acidovorax sp. HMWF018 | reverse complement strand
CGCGGCAGCCCGGCTGCAAAGTACGCCAGCGCCAGGTTGTCCGCCACGGTGAGTGCGCTGCTGAGGTACAGCTTTTGCGGCAAGAAGCCAATGGTGCGCGCGCGCCAGGCATCGATCTCGGCCCCACGCTGCGTGCCCAGCTGGGTGCCCGCCACAAACAGGTCGCCGCCACTGGCACCGCGCAGGCCGGCCATCAGCGCCAGCCAGGTGGATTTGCCGGTGCCCGAGCGCCCGCGCAGCAGCAGCGTGCCGCCTTGGCGCAAGTCCACATCCGGAAAGCTCAGCGGTGCGGCGCCGCCTGTAGCATAGGTGTAGGAAAGCCCCCGGGTGCGGATCATGCGGCAGCGCCCTCTGCCGGGTGCGCGCAGTCGGCACAGCGTCCGTGCACGGCAACGTCCACTGCCAGACTCTCATGCCCCGCAGTGGCCAGCGCCTGCAACACCTGCTGGAGCGCCTTTTGCACCTTGGCAGAACCCTGCGACAGGCGGAACTGGCGGTGGCAGTCGTCGCATTCAAACCGCGGTGCCGCGCCCTCCTCCCCCTGTGGGGCCAACGCGTAGCGCGTCACGCGGCCGGCATCGATCTGTTTGTGCAGCAGCCCTGCGGCAGCAAAACGGTCAAGCATGCGGTAGACCGTAACCTTGTTGACCGCAACGCCCGCTGCAGCCAGGGCCGCCTCGACCTCGGGCTCTGACAGGGCCGCATCCGGCCGGGCTTCGTAAACTGCCGCCAACGCCCGTGTGGCGCGGGTGGCGCGCATTCCGGGGGGAAGCGACCAAGGCTGGGGACGTTGAGGGGACGGGGAAGACATGGGTGGTGCGGATGAACTGCGCATAACGCAATCGGGTTGCATTATGCCTGCCTGCAGCCTCGCTCTGAACGAATTTGCTCCCTCCAAGCATTGAACCCAGAGCGCAAGACTCGGATCCCGCCCCTCTGGCAGCCGCCAGCGCGTCAGCGTCAGCCCTTCAAATACCGCGCAAACGTCTTCCTGAACTTCTCCACCTTCGGCCCCACCACAAACGCGCAGTACCCTGCATTGGGGTGGTTGGCAAAGTAGTCCTGGTGGTAGGCCTCGGCCGTGCTGTAGTTCTGCAGCGGCTTCACCTCGGTGGTGATGGGTGCGCCAAGCAGCTTGTCTTGCGACATCTGGCGGATCATGGCGTTGGCGATCTCGCCGTGCTCGGGGTTGTCGTAGTAGATGCCGCTGCGGTACTGCGTGCCCACATCATTGCCCTGGCGGTTGAGCGTGGTCGGGTCGTGGGTGTGGAAGAAGATTTCCAGGATCTCCTCCAGGCTGATCTCGTCGGCATCGAACGTCAGTCGCACCACCTCGGCGTGGCCGGTGTCGCCCTGGCAGATCTGCTCATAGCTGGGGTTGATGGTGTGGCCGTTGGTGTAGCCGCTTTCCACATCGGTGATGCCGCGCACGCGGTCGAACACGGCTTCGGTGCACCAGAAGCAGCCGCCGCCCAGGGTGATGGTTTGTTGGTTGTGGGCCATGTGGGAGGTCTCCATGCAGTTCGGGGGAAAAACGTTCACGGCATGGTACGCGCCCTCACCCGCCGCAGTGCGGGCGGGGGCATTGGCCTTTATCCCTTGGGGGGGGGCTACTCGTACTGGCGACCCTGTGCTGAAGCGCGCCGCGATATTTGAGCCGCCCGAGTTGCGATAAATGCCCCTGGCAATCCGTTTCGCGGCACGAAAAGGAATTGCGCAAAGTGTACGCTTGGGGGATGGAACCCCCAGGCATGTTCAGAACGGTCGGCGCCCCCGGCAGCGTGAGAGCAAACTCGGACAGGAAGCAAGCCGCATGGCCTTGCAGACTTGTTGAACTGCGCTTCTGCGGCGTCTACTTGCCATCCGAGCTGATTCTCAGCCGTCCCCTCCACACCGGCTGGATAGTGAGCAAGGACACTGGAGTGGGTGAACGGATCTGTACCTTCTATACGTCCGCCGACCTCGACGGACCCTCACCCCTCCCTCCGCTGACCGTGCACCTGGGAGACGGCAAAGTCCGCCAGAACCAAGACGGGACCTATTTGATCCACGGGAGATCCTGCGACGCAGGCTACCTGAGCGAATGGCCCCAGACCTGGTTGTGCGGCCCGGGCTCCGAGGTCGTATCCGCTGCCGTTCGTGGAATGACCGCCTGGCTCAGGGCTCGATACACGGGGCAGTGGCGCTAGAAGAGCCCAGCGGGCTCGACCGTACGGTCCCAGTTGTAGATCACCAGTTCGCCACGCTCCACGCGATTGGCTCCGCCGCCCACGGTGTAGTCCAGCTTCAGCTCCTCCATGTCGTACCCCGCGAAGCACGTCCGAATCGCTGGGTGATCGTTGATACTGACCACCGCCTTGCCCTTGATCTGCTTGAGTTTGGCGGCCATCAGCTCGTACTGCTCCCATGGGAACGGCACACCATAGCCCTCTGTCTCCCAGTAAGGAGGGTCAAGATAGAACAGGGTATGCGGGCGGTCGTAGCGGTCGATGCAGGTCGCCCAGTCCAGGTTCTCGATATAAGTCCCGGCCGCCAGGCGCAGATGGGCGGCCGACAGGTTCTCCTCGATGCGCAGGAGATTGATGGCCGGGGCGGTGGTGGCCGTGCCGAAAGTCTGGCCAGCGACCTTGCCGCCGAAGCTCTGCTGCTGCAGGTAGAAGAACCGGGCGGCGCGCTGCACATCGGTCAGCGTCTCGGGCCGGGTCTCCTGCAGCCACTTGAACACCTGGCGGCTCGTCAGTGCCCATTTGAACTGGCGCACGAACTCCTCCAGGTGGTGCGTCACGACGCGGTACAGGTTGACCAGGTCACCATTGACGTCATTCAGCACCTCGACGTCGGCAGGGTTGCGGGCGAAGAACACCGCCGCCCCGCCTGCGAAGACCTCTACGTAGCAGCTATGGGCGGGGAACCTGCTCAGCAGCAGGTCAACGAGACGGCGTTTGCCGCCGATCCAGGGAATGATGGGTGCCATGGTGGGTTCCAGTTACGTTGGACGCTCCATGGCGCTCTGAGGTGGGGCTCTCGGCCCTCAGTGAATTCATGACCCCGCAGCGGGGGCACTTGATGCTCAGCCGGATGTAGACACCCTCGCCGAGTTTGCGGCTGCATGCGCCGCATCGAATCTCTTCCATATTTGCAAGCCTGTTTCTCTGTACGAAAACTCTGATAGGCTCGACGCGCTCTCGCGAGAGTGGCGGGTCTTGCCTGGCTTGCAGGTCACTTCTGCAGGTTGGGGGCTTGGCCAGGTGTTAGCGCACTTGGCCAGGTCGCCCGTCTTTTATCGATCTACCCCTCGGCCGACACATACGTCAGCGTCGGCGCACCTCCTTCAATGAGTCCAGCACGCACAAATACGCGCTGGCCTACGGTGCCCTCTCCCCGGGCCTGGAGCACCCCACCGCCTGGTTGCGTGATGATTGCCACGCCCCCAGCGATGGAGGTGATCTCGCCCACTTCCAGGGGCTGGTCTGGCATCAAGTCCATGAACTCCCGGTAAGCGTTAGGCATGGGTCTCGATCTCCAGGGTCTGACGCAGTCGCGGGCGGCTCCACTCGATGGACGTGCTGCGCACGATGCCCATCACCGGGGTGTCACCCAGGTAGCGGATGAACTTGCCCGGCACGATCACGCCGGTTTCGGGCAGCACCTGCATGTTGAGCGTGATCCGCTCTTGCTTGCCGGTGTCCGACAGCTCGGCAATACCGCGCTGGCGATGGGCGTCCGGGTGAGTGATCAGGGCGTGGTTCACCTGGGGGGCGATCACGTTGCCCGCTGTGCCCGCCCTTGTGAACGGACCAAACACCCCCACGCCGATGCCGCCGAGGAACACGCGGTTGTATGCGGGCTTGTCGATGTATTCGGTGCCCTCGACCTCGGCCGCATCGGCCGGAATCTCAAAGTCGGGAGTGATGCTGTCCCAGTACCAGGGCGCCAGGGGATAGCGCGGCAACACCCGCAGCGTGGCGGCTGTGTTGTGGGGCTGCACGTACCCACCAGCAGCTCCTGCGATGTCATTGATGGCGTCGATGTAGTTGCCCTGGATCGCCCAGGCCCCAGCAGGCACCAGCCAATCTTCCAGGCCCCAATCCACCGTCCAGCCCATGGGCACGCCATTGACTGTGAGCACATCGGCGATGAGCTGCTGGGCCGTGCGGTCGACCAGGTTGCGAAAAGACTGCTTGGGAGCGTCGGCCGAGCCCAGCACCGAGGCCTTGCCCTTGCCAGATACCGCCCAGCGCGTGGGGCTGAAACGCCGGTCCCGCGACTTCGCTTCCAGCCGCAGGCGGAACTCCACCCCATTGACGAACACCGCGAGCTCGGCCGGATCGCCCGCGCTGTCGCGGCCCAGGTGGTCCGCCGCATCGCTGTGCAGCGTTGCCGTCCAGGACCAGGTCCAGGACTGGTGGTCCAGCGACATGCTGAAGCTGTAGGCGCGCAGCTCGGCGCCTGTGTCCACCCGGTGCAGGGTGATGTTGTTGATCACGATGTAGGTCCTCCGTACTGGGACAACGATGGTTTCGCCTGGCTGCGGCCCCGGCCCATGCCTCTCGCACACGAACACCAGGTTTACGGGTTGGCTGCTGTCAGCCAGCTCTTCAAACACCAGGTGCGCAGGCAGGCTGGGCACGTAGCACGGGTCATCGACGGGCGGCTGCACGGGCTTGCTGATGCCTGGCAGTGGCTTGCGGGCCTCTTCGTACCGCGAGGCCCACACCCGTGACAGCGGCACCGCACGGCCAAAGCTGCTGAGTACTCCGGCTTGGCGGCCCAGTGCCTCTTCAAAGCGGGCTTGCACCAGGTGGCGCAGGCGGGTGGCGTCTTCAAACCGCTGCAGGACCGGGGCTGCTGCCAGTGGCTGTGCCCGCTGCATGCCCTGCAGGGCCATGGAGCGCAGGCGCTCGGCCTCTTCAAACCGCTGCAGGGCTGGGGCGCTGCCCAGGCCTTGCGCCTGCTGCATGACCTGGCGCACGACAGCCGCCAGGGGCTGTGCCTGCTGCCAGCGCGCCTGGTGGGGGGCGCCCACAGTGCGGCCGTCCTGCCACACAGCCTGCACGGCTGCATGCACGGGCTGAGCCTGCTCATACCGCACCTGGGTGCTCGCGTGCACCGCCCGGGCATCCTGCCAGCCGCTCACCGTGGTGGCAGCGAGGGGCCGCTCCACGTTCACATCGAACAGCACACCGATCCGGCCGCGCAGGCCCGTGAGGGTGCCCGCCGCCCGCAGCCTGGTCGCCACGCGCACGCCGATCCGCCCGCGCAACCCGGTGATCGTGCCGCTGGCCAGCAGCTCGACCGCACCAGGCGGCAGGCCGCTGTCGTCGCCAAAGACGATCTCGACAGGACCACCCGAAGGGTTCGGGAGCTGACCAAAGAGCAGATCGGTGCTTGCCACGGCCTGGCCTTATGTGAGCGAGGTGGCGCCCAGGAGCACCAGGCCACCGGCCTGCAGCAGCGGGCTGGTCTCACCAGGTGGCGTGACGCCCCCGGCCACCCAGAAGTCGCCGCCATTGGCCTCATCTGTCACGCTGCCCTCGGCCACGATGGCGCCAGCGCCGTTGACCCACAGCGCCCAGCGCGGCAGGCCCGTGCTCATCACCAGGGTGCCATCGGGGTTCGCGACATGCAGCACCAGCGCACCACCCACGATGGAGGCGCAAGGCACGGCCAGCACCACCTCGGCTTGCGGCAAGTCGCCTGCAGCACCATCCAGGGCCGCGTGCCGAGCGGTGGTGTAAAGCTGAATCTTGCTGGGGCCGGGGCCAATGTCCGCCGTCGCGATGACGGCCTCCAGCTGGGCCAGGGACAACACGGGGCCAACCCGGAAGGTGCCGCTCATGACAGCACCTCGGGCGTGAGCTTGTTGGCCGCCACAGGCCGGAAGTTGCCCGCCGCGTCTTCGGCCAGCGTCAGAAACTGCTGGCTGGTGTCGATGCCAGTGAATGCGAAGGCACCCGTGACTGGATGGCTCCACGTCTCACGAATGGGCAGTTTGCTGCGCTGGTGATGCAGCACCACGCGGGCCTTGGTGGGGGTATTGGGCGCGCCCTTGGTCTTGGTGGTGCCGTAAATGGTGCCGGGTCCACCGAACTCGGTATCTCTTGCCTGCAGCACCCTTGACCGGGTTGTCGCGCTTGTCGGCACCTGTGCGCTGGCCGCTGACAGCAGCGAGCGGGGAGCTGATGCCATCACGACCGACTCGGCAAACAGATTCGTGCCCGACTCGCTGTCCCATGCGGTCGCTCCAGATGGGATTACTGCACCCAATTCAGCGGCCGTGGTGAGCAGGACTGCTCCGGCAGAGGCACCCGATGAGCTTGGGGCCAAGAGATCAATGATGTAGTCGGCGCCCACTACAAAATTCGGCAGGAGAACTTGGGGCGACCAGGCCCCCCCGTTCTTCTTGATCGCCATGTAGCCGGTGGCGAGGTCCACGTCGTAGTAAGCGGTATCCCCAACCACTTTGGGAGCGCCGGGATTTGGACTCACGGTAATGATGGATGCGGTCGGGTAGTAGTACAAAGAGTCGTTTTCACCGTAGAGCAGCCAGTGTTTCCCGACGGTGTAAGTCCCCCACCCACTCAGGGCGGCCAGCCCGCCAAAAAAGGTCTGCGGCGGGTTCACCACGCTCAGCCGCAAACCAAAGACGCGCCGTCCGCTCGAGCGCGGCGCATTGGTACGGACAATCCCAGAAAAGTTGCTCCCTACCCAAGCTTCGCGGCCGAAGATTGCTGCGGAGCCCCCCTTGCTCGCGGCATCCCAGTCCGAGGGGGAGTCAACCCGAAACTTCGGGTCATTGGGGGTCCACTGCCCCGCACCGGGATAGATCACCCGCCCAAAGCTCAAGTCGGTGGTCCAGGCTGTCCCGTTGGTCGAGTATTGCAATGTGGCCCATCCGAGGAACTCGGCCAGGCCTGCAGCGGCGATGCGTGGGTATGGGTCGGTCACTGCAGCGCCGAAGTCCCAGGACAAGAAGAACCCGCCCGAGCGCACCGCGCTTGCACTGAAGCGCACCAGGGTGCTCGCATCGGCGTCCTGCAGGGCCGCCAGAGTCCCCGAGGCCGGGGCATGGCTGCAGGTGAGCGTCGCGGTGCTGTCCACACGGGAGCCCGCGATCAGCCAATGCAGCCCGCCCAGCTCCAGGGCTCCTTCTGCGTAGGCACGCAGGCCCACTAGCCTCCAATACCGTGCAGAGGCCATCAACGGCTCCAGTTGCCTGTGATGTCGAGGAACACTGCACCAGGAGTGACGCTTCCGGACGGAGGCGCGACACGGATCGCCATGAGGCGACGCCCGGCCAGGTCATCGGTACCGTCCACGATGACGCCAGAGGTAAACGCACCGCCACAGTCCTGCACGGGATGCAGGAGCCCGGGTAGCGTGCCTCGGATGCCCATGGCATGCAGCTCCAGAACGCTGGTCAACAGGCCATTGTTAGGACCGTTGGGATACGTGCCCAGCGAATACCCCGCAGTGCCTGCATAGACATCGGCTGTGGACCCGTTGTGGTGAGCGCCCAGGCGCTGCATGGCGATCGACTGCCCGATTGCCGTGTGCGATCGCACCATGTAAGCGCCAGAGCGGGCACTGCGGTGCGACCAGCCGCAACACCCATCCGACACCGTGGTCGCAAAGGTTTGGTCGGCCTGGTTGCCGGTGACCAGATACCCGTAGGCGTCGCCGCTTTTAAAGCTGGCGATATCGCCTGCGAACAGCAGGGTGAAGCGGCCTGCACCGGCAGGGTCAGCCGCCAGGTAGAACGCACGCTCGTCGGCGACCAGATACCAGGGCCGCGCCGTGGCGTTGGCCACGCTGCTCTTGGGCCAGTACAGACCGCCCGCGAGCTGACTCTCCAGCGGCGTTGGCCCAGCCCCGGTCGACACGTCGGTCATGCTCTCGTAGGCACGCACGCGGGCATTGATGGTGCCCGTGTCATCCACCCGCAGGACGCAGCCGGTGGCCTCGGGCACGGTGGGCTTGACGCACAGCACATTAGCAAGTGCACCAGCAAACAGCTCCTGCCAGCCTGCAGCCGCCACCTTGTGGGTGATGGTGCCGGTGGCCGCGCCGTCTGCGATGCCAGGCGCGGCATAGGTCACGGCGTTGGTGGTGATGGAGAGGATGCGCTTTTGCCCATTCAGGCCTGCAGGCGTTGCCCCTGCGAACTGGCTCACCGAGCCCACGCGGTAGGGGTGCGCGCCCGGAAAAGTGGCGGTGGCGATGCCCGCTGCCACGGTGAGCGTCGCCACGGCGCCAGCACCGAAGCCGTCAACCAGGCAGGCTTTGACCAACGCGCGCAGAGCGCCAGCGGAACCAGAGAGGACGGGGGCGCCCGTCATGGCGGAGTCGAAGGTGTAGATC
>NZ_QAIM01000241.1:0-12967 GCF_003061035.1 Acidovorax sp. HMWF018 | reverse complement strand
GGTGGGGCTCACGGCCAGTTCGTTCAATTCGGTGTCGCTGGAGCCCCCGCTGGTGCTGTGGAGCCTGTCGCACGGCGCCAGCACCATGCCGGCGTTTGCCAACGGCTCGCACTACGCCATCCATGTGCTGGCGGCGGACCAGAAAGACCTGGCCGAACGGTTCGCCACCCGCGGCATTGACCGCTGGGCCGGCCTGGAGCACCGCCCCGGTATCAGCGGCGCGCCGCTGCTGGCCGGTGCCGCCGCCACGTTCGAATGCTTCAACCGCAGCCAGTACAAGGAGGGTGACCACACCATCTTCGTGGGCGAGGTGGAGCGCTGCGAGCACCGCGAGGGCGCATCGCCCCTGCTGTACCACGGCGGCAAGTTCTACACCGAGCACCCGCTGTGACGGCGCCCGCCATCGTCGTCCGCCACGTGAACGTTGGCACCGCCCTGCGCATGAAGGTGGGCGAGCGGTCGGTGCTCACCGCCATCGGCAAAACCTCCGTCACGGGTCCCGTGGCCGTGGGCCCGCTGGGGCTGGCGGGGGACGAGCAGGCCGACCTGAGCGTGCACGGCGGCCTGGCCAAGGCGGTATATGCCTACCCCGCCGCGCACTATGCGTTCTGGCAGGCCCAGCGCCGCGAGCGGAGCGTGAGCCTGTTCGACGAAGCGCTGCCACCGGGCTTCATGGGCGAGAACCTCACCATTGACGGCCCGCTGGAGCACGAGGTGTTTGTGGGCGACGAGTGGCATTTCCCCGACTGCGTGCTGCGCGTGGCGGCGCCGCGCGAGCCCTGCTTCAAGTTCAACGCCGTGATGGGCTTTGCCCAGGCCGGCCGCGCCATGGCGGTGGCGGGCTGCTGCGGCTACTACCTGTCGGTGGACCGGCCTGCACCATCGCCGCCGGGCAGACCGCGACGCTGGTCGCGGGGCAACGCGGGCTGAGCATTGCCCAGGCGTTTGCGGGCAAGTTCGCCAAGCACGCACGCTGACCTGGCTGCGGCACGACTCCCGCGCCGCAATCCGCCCAACCTATTCCGTGGTCACCAGCTGGCGCGCCTGCGCCTGCAGCTGCGGAAACACCTTGCCCACCAGCTGCAGCTGCGCTGCCATGAGGCTGTGCGCGCTGGGCGCTGCCGGTACCGTGCCCCACTCGCGCAGCACCTGGGCCACTGCAGGGGCGCTGTGGGTCTTGCGCACCCGGCCGGACTGCTGCGCGCGCTCCAGTTCCAGCGCCAGTTGCTGCAGGGATGCCAGCAGGCTTTGCGCCAGTTCGCGCGTGGCCTCGTCCATGGGCTGGGCCGCCGCACCGCCGCGCTGGGCACCGAGTGCCGACAGGTAGTTGAGCTGGGTGTGCGACAGGCACAGGAAATGCCCCACCACCTCGGCGTTGCCACGTACATGCAAGGGCTCCTTGAGCATGGCGCTGTACGAGTTGGACAGTGCGGCATCCGCATTGTGGGCATTGCGCCGGGCCAAGCGGTAGGCCAGGTGGTCGCACTTGCCACCCTGGTACTGCGCCAGGATCTCCCGCAGGTACAACGCTTGGGTCTGCAGCACCTGGGCGGCCAGCCGGGGCCAGTGGCGCGACTGCCACGACGGCAGCACCAGCCATGAGGCGATGGCGGCGATCATGCAGCCGACCACGGTATCGAGCAGGCGCGCGGAGATCACGCCGCTGGCCGCGCCCATCTGGTGAAAGCTGAGAAGCAACAAGGTGGTGACAGCCGCCGTAGCCAGGGTATAGCGGGTGTGCCGCGCCCCAAAAAACACAGCGCCCCCCAGCACCAGCAAGGCGGCCTGCACCAGCTCGCCCGGAAACAGCTGGATCACCGCCCACCCCAGCGCAAGCCCCATGGCAGTGCCCTTGGCGCGCTCCATCAGCCGCGTCTGCGTGGCCGCGTACTGCGGCTGGCTCACGAACACGATGGTCAGCAAGATCCAGTACCCGTGCGGGTCCGCCGTGGCCTGCATGAGCGCAAAGCCCACCATGAGGGACAGGCTCAGCCGCAAGCTGTGGCGCAGCCAGGGGGACTGCAGCTGCCAGTGCGAGCGCAGACGCACCCAGGCATCGCGCAGGCTGCGGGGCTCGCGGTCAAACAGTGCGTGGTCCACCGTCACTTCGGCGTTGCCAGCTGGCAGCGCCAGCGCACCGGCAAACACCCCGGCCAGTGCGGTCAGGTTGTCGGCCAGCGCCTGCAACGACCGCAATGCACGGGACTGGGCAGGCAGGGACGCAGCACCAACGGACTGCGGCTGGGACGCCAGGTACGCCACGGCGGCCTGCATGTCCTCAATGGCACGGGCCGTCACGCCCCAGTGCTGGGGCACCGTCTGCGCCTCGATGGCCACCGACAGCTTGAGCGCCTGTTCGCCCAGCAGCGTGAGCACGCGCTGGCAGCGGTACAGCACGTCGCTGTGAAAGAACGACTGGGCCAGCAGGTCGTAATGCTCGTGGGACGAACTCACGCGCTCGTGCACGTCCTGCGCCGCCAGGTACTGGTGCATGGCCGTTTGCAGCCACAGCGGGGGTGCGCCCGCACCCATGCGGCTGATCAGGCTCTCTTTGGTGGCATTGAGGGCGTCCACCACGCGGCCGTTGTGCAGCGCCAGCGCCATGCGGCGGCGTTCCAGGTCCACATCGCGCACCGGCTCCAGCAACAGCGCCTTCAGGCGCAGGTATTCGCCCAGCATGGCGTAGAGCTTGGCCAGGCGGTAACGCACTGGCGCGCGCGGCAGCACGGCATGCCACAGCACCGACACCACGCCGTACCAGGCTGCGCCCGCCAGCATGCGGGGGATGGCGTCACCCGCGTCCGCACGGCTGCTGTGGGCGGCCAGCCCCGCATAGATGAACAGGATGAGCGACCCAAAGGCAATGGCGCGGTAGCGCTCGCTCAGCGCCCCCAGCATGGTGATGCCAAAGGCCAGCAGCGCCATCACCCCCATCAGCACCCAGGGCCAGGACACCGCCGCCCAGACGGCCCCGGCCATGAGACCAAAACACGCCAGCGCCAGGCACTGCGCCCGCAGGCGCCCGCGCCAGCTGTCATCGGTTTCGGTGAGTGCGCTGGCGATCACGCCCAGCAGCACGGGCATCAGCTCAGCCTGCCAGTCGGCCCACCAGCCAAAGGCCAGCACGGCAACCAGGGCGACCAAGGCACGCGCGCCGCGCGTGACGCCCTCATGGTTGCGTGCACGCTGCCAGCTGAGTTTCCAGGTTGTGTCCACAGGAGCCTTGTTGCCGAAAAATTAGGGATTACCCTAGTACATCTAGCAATTGTCAGGCCAAATCAGGTCCCACCAGCCCAAAAAAGAAACCCTGCCGCGCAGGGTTGCGGGGCAGGGGCTGGGGCGCAGGGGCGCGACGGGAGTGCGCGGCCCGGTGGCCGTGGCGGTCTATCGCACGGTATCGGGCAGCTCGATCTTGACTTCCAGCACTTCCAGGTTGTCCTGGCGCTCCAGGTGCACCTTGAGGTCGTCGGGGTTGATCTTGACGTACTTGGAGATCACCGCCACCAGCTCGCGCTGCAGTGCGGGCAGGTAGTCGGGCTCGGACGCATTGCGGCCGTTGCGCTCGTGCGCCAGGATGATCTGCAGCCGCTCCTTGGCGACGCTGGCGGTTTTTTTCTTCTCGCCGAGAAGGAAGGACAGAAAAGAAGCCATGGCTACTTGCTCCCGAACAGGCGTTTGAAGAAGCCGGGCTTTTCGGCGTCAATGAAACGCAGCGGCTTGTCCTGCCCCAGGAAGCGGTCGATCACATCCTTGTACGCCTCGCTCACATCGCTGCCCTGCGCGTGGATGGCGGGCGTGCCCTGGTTGGACGACTGCAGCACCACTTCGGATTCGGGAATCACGCCGATCAGCTTGATGCGCAGGATGTCCTGGATGTCCTCCAGGCTCAGCATCTGGCCGTCCTGCACGCGGCTGGGGTTGTAGCGCGTGATGAGCAGGTGTTCCTTGATCGGCTCTCCGCCTTCAATGGCGCGCTTGGTCTTGCTGCCCAGCATGCCCAGGATACGGTCGGAGTCGCGCACGCTGGAGACTTCGGGGTTGGTCACCAGCAGCGCCTCGTCGGCAAAATGCATGGCCATCAGCGCGCCGCTTTCGATGCCGGCAGGCGAGTCGCAGACGATGTACTCAAAGTCCATCGCGGCCAGGTCCTTGAGGACCTTCTCGACGCCGTCTTGCGTGAGCGCGTCCTTGTCGCGCGTCTGGCTGGCGGCCAGCACAAACAGGTTGTCGCACTGCTTGTCCTTGATGAGCGCCTGGTTCAGGTTGGCCTCGCCCTGGATCACGTTGATGAGGTCGTACACCACGCGGCGTTCGCAGCCCATGATGAGGTCCAGGTTGCGCAGGCCGACGTCAAAGTCGATCACGGCAGTCTTGTGGCCGCGCAGGGCGAGGCCGGTGGCAAAGCTGGCGCTGGTGGTGGTCTTGCCCACGCCACCTTTGCCGGAGGTCACGACGACGATTTTGGCCATGTGTTGCTGATTCTCTGTGGGTTGGTACGAATGAAATGGGGGCTCAGGCGAGCGGCTCGATCAGGAGCTTCTCGCCTTCCAGGCGCACCTGGGCCGGCTTGCCGCGCACCTCGGCGGGCAGCTCGGTCTCGGTGGTGCGGTAGATGCCTGCGATGGAGACCAGCTGCGGCTCCAGGCAGGTCGAAAAGATACGGGCTTCGGTGTTGCCCCGTGCACCGGCAATCGCGCGGCCACGCAGCGGGGCATAGACGTGGATGTTGCCATCGGCAATCACCTCGGCGCCAAAGCTCACCACGGCCATCACCACCAGATCGGCGCCACGCGCATACACCTGCTGGCCGGAGCGCAAGGGCTTGTCCACCACCACGGTGCCGGGGCCGGGCATGGGCACTTCGCGTACCACTTCCACCTCGACCTCTCGGATCACCTCGCGCACCACTTCCTGCACCGGCGTGGGCGCCTCGGCACGCGCGGGGGGTGCATCGGGCGCTGCGGCCAGGCCTGCAGCACGCGCTGCCTCCATCTGGGCGGGGCTGCCGCCGCGCACGGCCACAGGCAGGGTGTTGTGCTGGCGCAGCGCGGCTGCGATGGCGGCAAAGTCGATGGGCGCTTCGGCCTCACGCACGGGCGCCAGGTCGATCAATACAGGGTCGTTGTCAAAAAAGCCCGGGGCATCGGCCACGCGCTCGGCCAGGTCGGCTACGAACTGGGCGGCGTCGGTGGTCTTGAGCAACACCGCCACCACTGGCAGCGAGGCGCTCTTGAGGTCAAAGCTGGAGCGGGACTGCGCCGCCGTCGTAAGGGCCATGAGGGGGGATAGGAAAAAGGAGCGCGGTAACCTGTTTCAGAAGGCGCAAAGTGTACCGTGGGCCTGTGTAAGCGTCCGTATGCGCTTTTTCGGCATTCACAGCGGACTGCAAGAAGGCCAGCGGATGCACCCAGGCGACCGGCAGACCCACCGCGCCCTTTGATAATGCGCCGATGCCTTCCACCCGCAAAACACACATCGACGCCCTGGCTGTCTCCCTGCTGCTCGCCTGCTGCATGTTCTGGGGCTTCCAGCAGGTGCTGGTCAAGGCCACAGTGGCTGAGGTGGCGCCCGTGTTCCAGGCCTTTGTGCGCTTTGCGCTGGCCACGGTCGCGGTGGCGGCGTGGTGCTTGTGGCGTGGTGTAGGCCTTTCCGGCGCGGGCGAGCCCGCCGGGGCCACGCGTGCAGGACTGCTGGCGGGGGCGTTGTTTGCCGGCGAGTTTGCGTGCATCTACCTGGGGCTGCAGTACACCACCGCCTCGCGGCTCACGGTGTTTTTGTATGCATCGCCCTTCTGGGTGGCACTGCTGCTGCCGCGTTTCATCCCCGGTGAGCGCCTGCAGGGCTGGCAGTGGCTGGGCTTGGCGGCGGCATTTGTGGGCGTGGGGCTGGCACTGGGCGACGGGCTGCTGGGCCATGCCAGCACGGCGCTGCCCAAAGGCTGGCTGGGAGATCTTCTGGGACTGGCTGCGGGCCTGATGTGGGCGCTGACCACGGTGGTCATCCGCACCACGCCGCTGGCGCGTGTGGCCCCCGCCAAGCAGCTTTTCTATCAAGTGGCGGTGAGCACGGCGGTATTGCCAGTGCTGTCGCTGGGCCTGGGCGAGGCGTGGGTCTGGCAGTTCAGCGGCTTTGCCTGGGGTTCGCTGCTGGTGCAGGCGCTGGTGGGGGCGTTTGTGAGCTACCTCGCCTGGATGTGGATGCTGGCGCACTACCCGGCCACCAAGATCTCGGTGTTCGTTTTCCTCACGCCGGTGTTTGCGCTGCTGTTTGGCGCGCTGTGGCTGGGTGAGCCCGTGACGCCCGGGCTGGTGGCGGCACTGGTGCTGGTGGCGGCGGGCATCGTGCTGGTGAATCGGCGGCCTGTGGTCGCGTAGTAACCGTAACAAAAGAGATTCATAAAAACACCGCCTAGCGCCTGACCAGCAAGCGCTTACAGCTTCAATTTTAATAGCAATTCGTGTGCTGGCAGGTATCGTCAGCCAACCCGACTCAGTGCATACCGCGTATCCAGCAACACCTGAATGCGCGCACCCAGCGCGGCGCCTTCATCGTCCTCCAGCCGTGTGAACTGCTGGGTCCAAGCCTCAGATTGCGCAAAATTCGGGAACCGGGGCGGTTCGCCCCACAGCCAGTCCGGGTGCGTGGCCCTGGGGCTTCGTCCAAACACATGCAGGTGCATCTTGCGGTGCAGCGCGGGGGTTTTCGGCCCCTGGGGATGGGCCAGCGGGTTCGGCGCGTTGTTGCCCGCCTCCCAGTAGTTCAGGCAGCCTCCGGCGAGCTGCGGCAAGGTGTCGAGCATGGCCCGGCCCGTTGCGGCCACCAGGCATGACCAATGTGCCAGCTCTTCGGGCGTCAGCTCGCTGCGTTCCCAGACGGGGCGCGGCGGGTGCACCAGCACATGCCCGCCATCGCTGCGGTGGTTCATGGGCCGCGCGGGCAGGTCGACCGTGCCACCAGCACAGCGGATCAATGTGGTGTGGATGTCCAAGGGGAGTTCTCCAAAAAAAGAGGATTTGTGAGAAAAAGCGATGGTCGATGCGCAGACGATCAATCGCCGCGCGGCGCCCAGCAGGCGATGGCCGTGGCCGACAGCAGCAAGGCTGCGACGCCATACACCCAGGCGGACGGCGCAATGGGCAGCAGCACACCCGCCAGCACCGGGCCTGCACCAGCGCCCAGGTCTCGCCAGACCGACCGCGTCGCCAGCGCCTGGATGCGCCCCGGTCCCGGTGTGCGGCGCGCGACCAGCGGCGGCAACAGGGGTAGCAGCAGGGCTCGCAAAATCACGATGGTCAGTGCGCTGGTCCACAGCCACCCCAGGCCAAAACCCACCAGGGCCAGCGACGTGAGCACCGCAAAACCCACGAGCAGCACTTCGGCGCCATAGCGCTCGGCCAGGTCGCCACCCACCACACTCAGCGCGATCTCGGCCAGATAGCGGACCGACAGCAGCATCCCCGCCACAACCACCGGATGGCCCGACAGCACATCGCGGCCCAGGTACGACAGGCCGATGATGAACAGGCCGTCCAGCACCAACCCCTCAACGAACGAAAAGCGGTCCAGGCGACCCGGCAACTTGCCCCAGCGCTTGGGCGGTGGCGGCAGAGCATGCGGCTGGGCGGGCAAATGCCGCGTGGCCAGCAAGGCGCACAACGCGACGGCGGCAAACACCCAGAAGATCGCCCGGGGCCCCCACCACAGCGCGCAGACACCCCCCGCAGGCAGGGCCAGCATGGGCCCCAGCGCTGAAAAGGCGCGCGACTGCCCGGCGCGGCGCGCAGCGCCCACAGGCTCGGCCGTGGCCAGCGCCTGCGTCGCGAGGTTCAGCGCCGCAAAGGCCAGGCCCCAAAGCAGCCGCAGGCCCAACAAGGCGATGAAGCCGCTGAGGGTAGCGTACCCCAGCGCGCACGCGGCGGCGGCCAGCACGGCCAGCGAGCAGGTGAGGCGCTCGCCATGGCGGGCATAGAACCGCGCCACCGCCCCGTAGCCCGCAATGCGCACGAGGCGATTTGCGGCCAGCAGAATGCCCGCTTCAAACAGGGTGACGCCAAACGCCGGGGCAAACATCGGCAGCAGCAGGTAGAGCACCGTATCCCCGGGGAGTGACAGGCCCAGCGCCAAGGCGGCGCGGCGCGAGTGGAGGTCTGGGGCAGAGGGAGTGGCTGAAGGCTGTGGCATGGCCCGCATGGTGCGCGGCGGTGCCCGGCGCGACAAACGATATTGCTGCGCCCCATGCGTGACAAAATTGCACGCATGTCACCCCGCCTGCCCCCGCTGAACGCCGTCCGCGCCTTTGTGGCGGCGGCGCGGCACCAGAGCTTTACCCACGCCGCGCTGGAGCTGCACGTCACCCACAGCGCCATCAGTCGCCAGATCAAGGCGCTGGAGGCCCACCTGGGCGTGGACCTGTTCGAGCGCAAGACGCGGCAGGTGCTGCTCACGGCGGCAGGGCATCAGTTTCACGCGCAGGTCGGGCCTGCACTCGCGCAGATCGGCGCCGCTGCCCAGTCGCTGCGGGGCGATGCCGGGCTGCGCAGCGTCAAGATCAACGTGCGGCCCAGCTTTGCGGTGCGGTGGCTGATCCCTCGGCTGCCTGGTTTTGTGGCCCAGCATCCGGACATTGAGCCCCAGGTCATCACCAGCACGCTGGCGCCAGACCATGCCACCGAGACCTTCGACCTGGCCCTGCGGCGCGGCCCACGCGGTTGGCCGCCGGGCATGCAGGTGCAGCCGTTTCTGGAGGACGAGGCGCTGGTGGTGGGGTCGCCGGCGCTGTTCGCCCAGCGCCCGGTGGCGCAGCCCGAGGCGCTGTCGGCCCATGTGCTGCTGCTGTCCAAATCGCGCAGCAAGGACTGGGAAAGCTGGAAGAAGCTGGTGAACGCGCCAAGGCTCCAGCCCGCCAGCTGCCTGCAGTTTGACCACCTGCACTTTGTGCTGCAGGCCGCCGTGGATGGGCTGGGTTTTGCGGTGGCCCCGGTGTCGCTGATTGCCCACGACCTGGCCTCGGGGCGGCTGGTGTCGCCCCTGCCCAGCTTGCGGCTGCCGCTGACGCGGCACTACTTCGGCACGGCCCCGGACCCGTCGCCGGAGACGCTGTGTCTGGTGCAATGGCTTCGGCAAGAGATGGACGCGCTGCCAGGTGCGCTGCCGCCGTCAGGGCCGGGGCGCACAGCGCAACATTCAATTCAAAACAAGCCCTAGCGCTTTACCATCAAGCGATAAAAGCTATATTATTTGTAGCAAAAAGCGTTATTCGCCGTCGCTCATCCACCGTGCCGTGCCCGACACGCGGATGGAGCTGCCCGCCACCGGCCCTATCTCGGCGCGCAGGCGCGAGCGCATGCCCATGTCCTCGCCCTGTACCACATCGATGGCGCCGCCATGCGGCCAGCCCAGGTCGCGCAGGTAGCCCGCCAGTGCGGCCGTGGCGGCGCCCGTGGCCGGGTCTTCCAGCACGCCGCCCGAGGCAAAGGCATTGCGGGTGTGCAGCAGCCGGTCCGACTCCACCCACACCAGCACGATGGTCACCAGCTTGGCGTTCACCATCAGCGTGCGGCCGGCGTCCAGCGCGTAGTGCATGGCCGCCAGCGCCGCACGGCTGCGCAGGGCCAGCACCAAGTGGTCGGCACCGCCATGGATGAGCGCGGGCGGGATGCGCGGGTCCAAATCGGCCGCGCTGAGGCCAAAAAGGGCCAGCGCGTCGGCCAGCAACGTGGCAGGCACAGGCCCGCTGCGCGTGGGGGGCGACTGCAGCGCCGCCTGCACCAGATCGCCCTGGCGGCGGCCTTCGACCGTGATCTCGGCCTGGCTCAGCGACAGCGCAAACACGCCGTCACCCTCGCGCTGCGCCAGTGCGGCGCCCAGGGCAATGGTGGCGTGGCCACAAAAAGGCACCTCGCTCTCGGGCGAAAAGTAGCGCACCTTCCAGCGGCCATCGTCCAGTGGGGCGGCAAACGCGGTTTCAGAAAAGCCGACCTCGGCAGCGATGCGCTGCATGTCGACGGGGGCGGGCAACTCGTCACCGATCCACACACCGGCGGGGTTGCCGCCCCGTGTGCCGTCGGAAAACGCTGCGATTTTTTGGAGCGCCATGGTGTTCAACATCCAGAACGACAGGACAGGAGATGGCAGGGCAGCCAGTGGCTCAGAGCTTGGGAATGCGAATCCGGCTGATCATCAACGAGCCCGACACCGCAAACAGCAGCACCAGCGGGTGCAGCGTAAAGCCGCCAATGATTACCTTGCCAAACCACAGGCTCTCGCGCACAGCGCCCAGGTAGGCGGCCAGGGCCATCAACGCCACCAGCATGATCGAGGTGGGAATCGGCGTGCCTTCAAAGTATTTGACCTTGCCGTCGTCGCCCGACAGGGTTTCGGCCGTGACGTTGTAGCGCGCCAGGCGCGACACGCCACAGGCCACGAAGTAGGCCAGCACGATGCGGTCATACAGGCCCTGCATGCCGCAGCCGTAGGCAATGATGGCGGGCGCTACGCCGAAGGAGATCACGTCGGCCAATGAATCCAGCTCGCGGCCCATGGCTGAACTCTTCTGGCGCCAGCGCGCGATGCGGCCGTCCAGCACATCAAAGATCAGCGCGGCCAGCACCAGGGCGCACGCAAAGTACACATGCAGCACGTCGTTCGTTTCCAGGTACGACATGACCGAGAACAGCGCGCCCACGCCGCAGACCGCATTGCCCAGCGTGAACCAGTCGGCGAGGTGGAACTCACGGATCATCGAAAAACGTTTGGGCGGCTGCGGAGTGTTCATGGAGGGAAGGCGCGCGGCGGGGCGCGCAGTGGCAATCAACAAGGTCCATTATGGGTGTGCCGCAGCACCACCCGGCGCTGAGAGCTTGCGGACGGTCTCGCAGGGGGTCCTGAACCCTCTCTGACATCTGCGTGACTGCTTTTGCGCCGGTACACAGACAGACTGTGGCCACGCGGCGGGCGCGGGCGGGTAGGACGATGCCGCATCCGCCCCCCGCCGGTGACCGACCCGCAGCCCCATCAGACCCGAGACCCGCCATGCGCCTTCCACAGATGCCCCCGCTCCACACGCCTTTCTCCCCCGGTGCCCCGGTGCGCAGCCTGCAGGATGTAGAACGGCATGAAGCCCGCCCTCTGGCTGAAGCGCTGCCAGTGCAAAGCACCTACGAAATCTTTGTGAATTCGGCGGCGGCGTTTGGCGACAAGACGGCGCTGAGCTTTTTGCCCACGGCCGACCCCGCAGACGAACCCATCCGCTGGTCGTATGCGCAGCTGCTTACCGGCATCCACCAGACGGCCAACCTGCTGCACCACCTGGGGGTGGGCCCCGAGGATGCCGTGGCCGTGCTGCTGCCTGGCTGCCTGGAATACCACCTGGCCCTGTGGGGCGGCGAGGCGGCGGGCATTGTGCAGCCGCTCAACCCCATGCTCACCGACGAGAAGATCGCGGCCATGATGACCCTGGCCCGCGCCAAGGTGCTGGTTGCCTATGGCGGCGAAGGTGATGTGGGCTACTGGAGCAAGGCGCTGCGCCTGCGCGCCCTGGTGCCCACGCTGACCACCGTGCTGCGCGTAGCCCCGCACGATGAGGCACCGGGTGCAACAACCGCCCTGCCCGCTGGCGTGGTGGACCTGGCCGCGCGCCACCAGCACCCGGGCGACCACCTGGTGAGCGGCCGCCGCATTGTGGCCACTGACATCGCCGCGTACTTTCACACCGGCGGCACCACGGGTGCGCCCAAGCTGGCGCGCCACAGCCACGGCGCGCAGGTGTTCACCGCCTGGGGCAGCGTGCAGATGCAGGGCATCACGCCGCAGGATGTGGGCATCAACGGCTACCCGCTGTTCCATGTGGCAGGCGTGCTGCCGGGCTCGCTCGCGGCGCTGTCGGCAGGCGTGGAGACCATCATCCCCACCACCGGCCTGTTCCGCAACCGCGAGGTGATTGCCAACTACTGGCGGCTGGTGGAGCGCTACCGCTGCACCTACCTGTCGGCCGTGCCCACGGTGCTGGCGGCGCTGGCCAATGTGCCGCTGGGCGGCGCCGATATCTCCACGCTGCGTTACTGCCGCACGGGTGCGGCCATCCTCGCGCCCGAGCTGGCGGCGCGGTTTGAGCGCCTGTTTGGCCTGCACATCCACGAAAGTCTGGGCATGACGGAGATGGCGGGCATCTCCACCATCACCCCGCCGGGCGTGCGCGCGCCCGCAGGCTGCGTGGGCTGGCGGTTGCCCTACACGCAGCTGCGCGTGGTGGCGCTGGATGCGCAGGGCAATGCGTCCGACCAGGACCTGCCACCCGGCCAGCCGGGCATGGTGCTTTTCCAGTCGCCCAACCTGTTCTCGGGTTTTCTCGACGCGGCCGACACGGCCAAGGCGTTTACCCACGATGGCTGGCTGGCCACCGGCGACCTCGGCTTTGTGGACGACCAGGGTCGCCTGCACCTGAGCGGTCGTTCCAAGGACCTCATCATCCGCAGCGGCCACAACATCGACCCCAAGGTGATCGAAGACGCGCTGGGCGCCCACCCCGCCGTGCAGCTGTGCGCCGCCGTGGGTGCGCCCGACGCCTATGCGGGCGAGCTGCCCGTGGTCTACGCCACGTTGGTGCCCGGTGCACAGGCGACCGAGGCCGAACTGCTGGCCTTCACCGCCGAACGCGTGGACGAGGCCGTGGCCCGCCCGCGCTGGGTGCAGGTGCTGGAGACCATGCCCGTAACGAACGTGGGCAAGATCTACAAGCCCGAGCTGCGCCAGCGCGCGGCCTGCCACACGGTGCAAGCGCTGGTCGATGGGGTGTGCGGACCAGTCACGAACGGCCTCCGTCCCCAGGTGCAGCCCGAAGGCGACAACGCGGTGCATGTGGCTGTGGCCCCCTGCGCACACGCTGGTGGACATGATCGAGCGCTCGGGCTGCGACATGGTCATCATCGGTGCCAAGGGGCAGGGCGCCATCACCAGCGCGCTGCTCGGG
>NZ_QAIM01000240.1:0-1551 GCF_003061035.1 Acidovorax sp. HMWF018 | reverse complement strand
AATGCTGCCAAAAGATCGGGCAAGGGCGCAAAATGGAACAATGCGGTCAGCGGCGCGGATGAGCAGTACCAGCTCAAAAAGCAAGCTGTCATTGCGGAAGCTTCGCGCGCATTTGGCCGCCATGGGTACAAGAATGTGTCCTTGGACGAGATTGCAAAAACGCTCAACGTCACCAAGCCTGCCCTCTACTACTACTTCAAGAACAAGCAGGAACTTGTCTACGAATGCCACGAGCTCGCCATGCATTTGGGAGATCGCGTCTTGCAAGACGCGATCGCTTCGGAAAATACTGGTTTCGGTCGGATCTCGGTCTTCATTAAGAACTACATCTCGTTGCTAACGGATGAAATGGGCGCACCGGCGATCCTCCAGGATTTCTCCGGTATGACTGTGGCGGATCAGAAAAAAATCACTTTGCGTCGGCGAAAGTTTGATCAAGAGCTGCGCAAAGTGCTCGAGGGGGGTGTTCAGGATGGTTCCATTGCCCCGTGCAACGTGAAATTGGCGGTGTTCTGGTTCATGGGCGCTGTTAGCTCGATTACCCAATGGATGCATATCGATGGCAGCCTTGGAAGCGACGAAGTGGCCGATATTTTTATCGGTTTTCTTGCGCATGGTATTCGTCCCAGTCAAGCGTGAATCTGGCGCAACAGGCTTGGGCTTCCGGTTGTGTTCTTCGCAGTGAGGCAATTCTGGCGGACATCGTCGTGCATGGCGGAAACCGGTGCTGGAATCAGGTCTTCAGGCTTGATCAGGATGGCAAGGTGGTCGAGTTCTTCGAGGCAGCCAATGCGAGTCTTTCTGCTTCGACGATGGGATGCTGAGAAGCTGGTCGGCCCACACGGGAATCCAAGGCGGCTTTCAAGGCGTGTGCGATGGCCCAATGAATTAGTGGGCAGTGACGCATTCAATGAATGGAGAGCACCACAATTGCGCTCAGGAATAGGCCCCGGATTGCGCGCGCAGGAGGTGGCTACGCACCAAATCCAGCCCGCCGGGTCCGCTGAGAACATCCAGTGGACGACGATGACCAAATGTCGGTGCCAATTCCAACAGCCATTGGTCAAGCCAAGCCCGCGCGTCAAAACCTACTGGTGTTCCTGATTCATCAACCATACGCTGAACAAGTGCGGAGAGGGTAGCGATATCGTCTTCGAGGGCCATGGCCCATTCTGATCTGCACGCCAGATGAATGCAATGCACACGTCCGGGCAAGGTATCTTGAATTGAAGGGAGTTCCCCGCCCTACCACCGCCTGCATGACGAACATGGAGGCGATGAACTGCAGTGGGCGATTCAGCGAATTGCTCGCTTGCTTTGGGCGGACATATGAAAACTGCCTTGGTCTTCGGCTGGGGTGCAAGAGTGTGGGGGGTATTTTGGACGTGCGAGCACCGCGCGTGCTGCTGCAACTATCGCGGCTGAGTGTTGGCGCCGATTCAAAATTGAGCCACCGGGGGTGCGGACGAAAACTTGGACTACTAGAAGGTAGTTCATGTATTCCTACGAAGACCGAATCCGAGCCGTTGAGCTCTACATCAAGCTCGGCAA
>NZ_QAIM01000239.1:0-2600 GCF_003061035.1 Acidovorax sp. HMWF018 | reverse complement strand
GCGGCGGCGGCTTGCGTCTGCGCCACCGGCGCGACCTTCTGCGAACCCGAGCGGAAGAACACTGATGAGGCCGCCGCCGCTTCGGCTTCCTTGCGCAGCGCATCGTTGGGGTCGTGGCCGGGGGCCGCGTAGGCGGTCGTCACCGGCTGCTGCGACTTCACGATGGCCGGGCCAAGATCGCCCGGCAACGGTGGCCCCAGCTCCGGCACCTTCGGCGGCAGCTTCGAGTAGTCGGCAGGCAGCGCGTCCAGCCCTTCCGACTTTGAGACGCGATCGACGTTGTATAGCTCGATCTGCTCGCCTGCGCCGCGCCGCTGCGGTTGCAGCGACCACATCAGCGCGCCAAGCACGGCGACCGACAGGCCGCCGGCGAGGATGGCCAGCGTGCGCCGGTTCAGGCGCGTGACCGGGCGAGGCTGGGCGCGCAGCGCCACCGCCTCGGGCGCTACCTTGCCCGCCTGCGGCGCGGCAAGGTCGGGAGTGTCATCCTGGCTCATGGTCAGTTCCTCCGCGCCACGCCATCCGTGCGCTCGATCCGCACCACGTCGCCGCCATCACCGCCTAAGCGCAGTTCGGCCGCGCCGAATAGTCGATCCACGATGTAGTACGGCGAGCGGAAACGGTAGTTCACCAGTTGCCCGTCGCCCTGCGCGCCGATCACGAACAGCGGCGGCAGCTCGCCTTGCGCGATACCTGGCGGTAACTGGATATAGACCTTCTCGCCATCATCGAAGGCCCGCAGCGGCTTCCACGGCGGATTGCTGCCGCTGATCGCGTAGCGGAAGCGGATCTTCTCCAGCGACAAGCCGGTATCGACCGGCGCGGCGGCGCTGGCCGCCTGCGCCTGGCGCTGCAAGGCCAGCATCCGGTCTTTCGGGTAGTCCCAGGACACCGACGCCATCCATGCCTTTTCCGTCGAGGTCAGTTCCAGTAGGTACGTCCGGCGGCTGGTGGTGATGACCAGATTGGTTTTCAGGCCCGAGCGGATGGGCTTGACCAGCACGTTGACGCGCAGCGCATCGCCGCTGCCGCTAGACGTGTCGCCCACAATCCACCGGACGGTATCGCCTGCGGCAACAGTCACCAGTTCTTCGCCCGGCTGGAGCGAAACCACGGTCACGCACCCCGGCGCAGCATAGACCTGATAGAGCGCGCCGTCGGTGAAAGGCCAGACCTGAATCGCATTGACATACCCCTCGCGGGTCGGCGCGATGCGTGCCTCGGCGTTGGCGCGCGAGACACGCACCTTCTCGTCGGCCGGCTCCGGCGCAGCCGGGGCTGCGTCCACCTCGGGCAGCGGCTTCAACTGCGCCGGCAGCGCCAGGGGCTCAGGCACGGCGACCACTTCCACCGGCGCGGGCGGCTCCGGTAGCGGCTGGGCCTGCACCGGCTCATCGAGCGAGATGGACGGCGGCGGCTTGCCCTGCGAGGCGCAGCCCGAGAACAGAACAGTCGAGGCCAGCAGGATCAACGGCAAAACGGATTTACGGAAAAGTGCATTCATGGCTTGGCTCCTTCGGAAGAATCCAGTTCGCGGCTCCACGACAGGCCATTGACGTAGATACCCAGCGGGTTTTTGCGCAGGCGCTGTTCGGTGCGTGGGGTTTGCAGGACAGTGGAAAGCACGGCGTTCCAGCGTTCGGTGACAGCAGGTGCGCCGTTGACGAATCGCTGTTCCGTCCAGCGCACGTTGAAAGACGTGTCGCTGGCGCGGGTCACGCTGGTGATCTGCACCGTCACCGACTCCTTGCCGATGCGGGCGAAAGGATCGTTCTTGCTGGCGTAGTCATTGAGCACCGCCCCGCCCTTGTCGGTGGTGTAGTCGTAGGCATCCAGCCAGTTCTGCCGCACCACGATGGGGTCGATGGACAGCGAGCGCACCATCCCGATGAAGCGGGCCAGGTGGTGCGCGATCTGTGCATCGGCAGGCCGGTACGGCGTAGCCGCCTCGCCCACGGCGCGCACTTGCCCGGATTGATCGACTTCGATGACGTAGGGCGTGACGATGGACTGCGCCGAGCGCCACACCAGGCCGCCGGCCATCAGCAGCGCGAGCGTGAGGCAGCCGAAGGCCATCAAGCGCCAGTTCTTCGCCTGGAGGCGGGCCGAGCCGATACGGTCGTCCCACACCTGCGCGGCGGATTGATAAGGGGTGGCAGGCTGCGGCGTGTCGGCATAGCGCACCTGCGGTCGCTTGAATCGCATAAGGGTTCTCCTTGGTGGTCAGGTATCGGAATCGCGCAGACTCGGGCCTTGCCCCGAGCCGCCACCGTCGCCACCGCGCAGCGTGTGGGCAGCGGTGGTCGCGGCATGGGTGATCTGCTGGCGGCGGTGCATCCGCTTGGCCCAGGCGGGTTGCTCCTGCTTCGGCGCGCTGGCTGTGCCTTCGCCTGCGGCGGCCTGGCCGGAACCGGCAGCGCCAGCATCTGCGCCGTTCCATCCGGCCCGGAAGGAATCGGCTACCTTCTGCCCAGCCGAGGCAGCGCCGGACGCGGCTCGGCGGCCTGCGGCTTGCGCGCCGGTCTTGGCGACGTTGCCGAGGCCAGCCGCCGCGCCCTTGGCCCCGCCGCCCGCAGCGGCGGAACCGGCCTGGAATGCGG
>NZ_QAIM01000238.1:0-7808 GCF_003061035.1 Acidovorax sp. HMWF018 | reverse complement strand
CCTCGCGGGCAACAAGGTGCGCGCCATTGGTGTGGCCAGCCCGCAGCGAGTGACCACCATGCCCGATGTGCCCACGATTTCCGAGCAGGGCCTGCAGGGGTTTGAAGGTTTTGCGTGGCAAGGCCTGGTCGTACCCACCGGCGCGCCGGCCGATGTGGTGGCGAACTTCAGCAAGGCACTGCAGACCGCACTGGCCGACACGCGCACCAAGGCGCGCCTGCAGGCACTGGGTGTGGAGCCTATGCCCGGCACCGCCGCCCAGATGGGCAGCTTTGCGCGCGCCGAGCGGGAGAAGTGGGGGCGCGTCATCACCAAGGTGGGCGTAAAACTCGACTGACCCCCCAGGGGCTGCGCCCCATCCCCCTGCGTGGGCGCCCACGGTGCGGGCCGAATACGGGGCTCAGCGGCTGCGCGCCAGCCTTCGCTTGCGGTGCAAGGCGGGCGCGAGCCACAGCAGCTGCACCGTCACATAACCCAGCACTGCGAGCAGCAGGCCCAGCGTGGGCAGGCCGATCAGCAGCGGCGTGCCCAGTGCCTGCATCCAGGTGCCCAGGGCCTGCACCGTGAACTCCCCACCCGGCGCCACGATGCTCCAGGCGGGCAGGGTCTGCGCGCCGGGCATCACCAGCGCCCCGAGGTAGAAGGCCACGACATACAGCGGCACGGTGGTGAGCGGGTTGGTATAGAAGGTGGCCACGCCTCCGGCCACCACGTTGCCGCGCACCCAGGCGCACACCAGCAGCGTGCCCGGGATCTGCAGCGGCCCTGGGATCAGGCCGCAGAACATGCCAGCCGCCACCCCGCGCGCCAGCGGCTGGCGCTGGAAGCGGAACAGCGCGCGCTGCTCCAGCCAGGGCTGGAACTGCGCCAGCCAGCTGCGGTCCAGCAGTTGCCGGGCCCGGGGTTCCAGGGCCCGCAACCAGCGGCGCAGGCGACACAGCGGCTGCATCATGCGACGAACGCTACCGCAGTGCCGGCGCCCCACAAGGTGGTGAGGCCCACCAGCAGGTTCACGTCGCGCGGCTCGTTCTCAGCGTGGTAGGCCATGGCTGTGGCCCCCACCAGGCCCAACAACATGCACAGCATCACCGATTCGATCAGATCCATGGCTCAAGTCTCCCGGTTTGGCAGCGATCAGGCCTTGGGGGGCAGTGCGGGTGGGGCGCCCTTGGCGGCCTCGCCCGAATTGCGCAGCGACAGGAAGATCGACCCGGCGATCAGCGTGGCCGTGACCAGCAAGGCATAGCCAATCGGAATCTTCACAAAGTCGATGAGCAACATCTTGCCGCCGATGAAGACCAGGACCAGCGCCAGGCCGTAGGCCAGCAGGTGGAAGCGGTCGGCCAGGTCTGCCAGCAGGAAGTACAGCGCACGCAGGCCCAGGATGGCAAAGATGTTGGCCGTGAGCACGATGAACGGGTCGCTGGTGATGGCGAAGATCGCCGGGATGCTGTCCACCGCAAAGATGATGTCGGTCGTGCCGATCAGGATCAGCACCACGAACAGCGGGGTGTAGTGCTTGACGCCGTTGATCAGGGTCGAGAGCTTTTCGCCGTCGAACTGGTCGGTGATGCGGATGCGCTTTTTCAGGAACCTGAGCACCGGGTTGGTGGCGATGTCAGGCTCCTGCCCGGCGGCAAACCACATCTTCACGCCCGTGACGACCAGGAACGCACCGAACACATACAACAGCCAGTGGAAGGTGGCCAGCAGCCAGGCGCCTGCCAGGATGAGCAGCGTGCGCAGCACGATGGCGCCGATGATGCCGATTATGAGCGCGCGCTTTTGGTATTGCGGCGGCACGGCAAAGTAACTGAACAGCATCAGGAAGACGAAGATGTTGTCCACCGACAGGCTCTTCTCCACCAGGTAGCCGGTGATGAACTGCATGGACACCGTGTTGGCGATCTCGCGGCCCTGGCTGCTGTCCAGGTACCACCACAGGATGGCCACGAACACAAAGGCGAGCGAGAACCACAACAGGCTCCAGCGCGCGGCCTCGCCCATGGTGACCTTGTGCGCGCCCTGGCGCTCCATGACCAGCAGGTCCACGCCTATGGCGATGACCACGAAGACGGCAAATCCCGCCCACATCCACCACGTTCCGATTGTTTCCATCGAGTTTCTCCAAAGATGCCCTCACACGCCCAGGCACGCCGGACGCCCAAGCCCCGGACTGTAGGGGCTGGGGTACTTCTTTAAAACCTGTGATCACAGTAGTATTGGTTCGGTTTTTACGAACCAAACACTTTTTTAACGGCCCCACCGCAAAGAGATCATGAGCCAGAGCTTCAACTACCGCCATCTTTTCTACTTCTGGGTGGTGGCCAAGGAGGGCGGCATCGCCCGCGCCGCAGAGCGGCTGGACATGGCCGTGCAGACCATCAGCGCCCAGGTGCGCGAGCTGGAAAAGTCGCTGGGCGTGAGCCTGCTGCGCACCGAGGGCCGCAACCTGGTGCTGACCGACGCAGGCGTGGCCGCGCTGCATGAAGCCGACCACATTTTTGCGCTGGGCGAGCAGCTGCCCGTGCGGGTGCGCGAGGCCGCCAGCGGCCAGACGTTGCGGCTGAACCTGGGCATCTCCGACGGCATTGCCAAGCTGGCCGTGCACCGGCTGCTGACCCCCGTGCTGGACGAGCCGCACCTGCGCCTGTTGTGCCATGAGGGCGAGTTCCAGCCCCTCTTGGGCGAGCTGGCGCTGCACAAGCTCGATGCCGTGCTGGCAGACCGTGCCGCGCCCCCCAACCCCGCCCTGCGCACCACCAGCCAGCTGCTGGGCACGAGCGCCATTGCCTGGTATGCGCCCCCGCTGTGGGCCGAGGCGGCGGCCAACGACTTCCCGCACAGCCTGGCTGTGGTGCCCGTGCTGCTGCCCACCGACCACGCCGCGATGCGCGCACGCATCGACCACTGGCTGGAGCGCGAGCGCATCCGCCCGCGCATTGCCGGGGAGTTTGAAGACAGCGCCCTTTTGAGCACCTTTGCCGCCACCGGCATGGGCGTGATGCCCGCGCCGGTCTCGCTGGGCGAGCACCTGGCCCAGACCCACGGGCTGGTGCAGGTGGGTACCGCACCCGACGTGCAGGAGCAGTTCCACCTGATCTACAGCGCCCGCAAGGTGATGCACCCGCTGCTCACGCGGCTGCTGGAGGCAGGCCAGGGCGGAATGCTATTGAATTGATAGCCATCAGCACATACCGATCTAGCGCTTGGGGCCCAAAAGACGCAAAAAGCTGGCGCAATGCCCTCGCAGGCCCCGTCAGTCGCGCCCTGCCCGCTCGATGTGCTGCGCCGCCGATGCCGGGTCGGAAAAGCACAGTTCGTGGCTGCCCGGGCACTCCACCAGGCGGAACAAGCCCAGCCGCTCCGACAGGCGCGGGTGCCACGGCAGGCTGTGGGGCAGCGCGGTGTCCTGCTGCGCGTTGAGGTAGCTCTTGCCCACCTCCAGCGCGGCCAGCGGCACGGGCAGTTGCGCGGGTTCGGTGAAGGTGCGGTAGGGGTGGGGGTTGAGCAGCGCGTAGGTGCTTTGCGCCAGAGCCTCGTCGGCATCGTTGATGAAGGCTTCACGCCAGATGGGGTACGGCAGCACTACGGCATTGCCACTGCTGGCCGCCACCTGGTCGAACAGCGCACGGTAATGCGGCGGCACCAGGTCATTCAGGCACTCGCCCGGCTGCGGCACAAAGGCGTTCCAGTACACCAGACGGCGGATGCGCCCGGGCAGGCGCGCGGGCATGTGGCTGATGACCATGCCGCCGTAGCTGTGGCCCACCAGGCGCACGTCGGTCAGGCCCTGGCCTTCGATGAAGGCCGCCAGCGAATCCACCGCGTCGGCGAGACCCGTGGCCGCGCGGTCGTCGCCGGGGTTGTTGCCCGCGAGCGTGGGGCAGTGCACGGTGTGGCCGCGCGCGCGCAGGTGGGTGGCGGTGGCTTCCATTTCGGCACCGGTGTGCCAGGCGCCATGGACCAGGACATAGGTATCCGGCATGTGTGTCTCCTTGGGGTTGTGTTGCAGGACTGGGCAATCCGCCCTGCCGCTACCTTAGAAACACCTGGTGGCAAGGAATGGCCTGCGCGTGCCAGCCGGCTGTGCTGGGTGTGCCAAAAGCTTCACCGCCGTGTAGCGCGGCAAGGCGAAGCAACAACGACACGGAGGATTGGGAGACGGAATCAGCCGCCACGCCGCCACTGCGCGGGCGACACGCCCATGGCGCGCTGAAAGGCGCGTGCGAAATGCGAAGGGTCGGCAAAGCCGCAGCGCCGCCCGATCTCGGCCACGGCCACATGGGCCAACTGGGGACGGCGCAGCAGCTCGCCTGCACGCGCCAGGCGCAGTTCGCGCAAGGTGCCCGCAAAGGTGTGGCCCTGTGCCGCAAAGGCCCGGTGCAGGGTGCGCAGCGACACACCCGCCTCCTGCGCCAGCGCCGGGGCCGAGATGCCCGGCTGGTCGATGCGTGCCTGCAGCAGCGCACACAGATGGGCATGCAGGCTGCGCGCCGCAGTGGGTGCCGGTGGCTGGGGCGGCTCCAGCGCAGCGCACAACAGCGCCCCCAGGTGGTCGGACAGCAATGCTGGCGGCAAGGCCTGCGCCGAGGCCGGGTCACGCGCCAGCTGCACGGCCAGCGCCCCCAGGCTCTGGCCCCAGCCCTGGTCGCGCCAGGCCACACGCGGCCCGGGCGCCTCGGCCTGCTGCAGCCACTGCCCCACCCAGGCGCGCGGAAGCTGCAGCGACACACAGTGCACGCCTTCAGGAAAGTGCAGTTCATAGGGCCGGGCCGAATCCAGCAGCACCACATCGCCCGGGCGCAGGTGGGCCACATGGCCATCCTGGCGCACATGCCACGCGGTCTCGGCCTGGCCGATCAGGTAGAAGGGCAGCTGGCGGCTGCGCGCAATGCCTGCGGGTGTGCGAAACACATCCTGGGTGGAGGCACGCACGCGGTTGATGGACAGCGTCTCCACCGGCAGGCTTTGCAGCTCGCCGCCGAACAGCGGCGCCTCGCGGGAGCTGCAATCCATCTCCAGAAACGCCTCGCAGATCGCGCCCACCCAGTAGTCCAGGCGCGCGGGCGGCGCCACCACGTCGGTGGTCCACTGGCGCAAAGCAGCGGGGGACGAAAGCGCGGGAGCGGCGGGCATGGCGCCCAATCTACCGGCAAGCGGGCCGGGCAGGCAACAGGGCCAGCCCTCCCGCCCACACTCCTGACGACCTGCCTGCCAGGCTCAGCGCTGCGGCATGTCCTTCACCGAATACCCCAGGCTCACCGTGGCATCGTCAGGAATGGCGGGCATGGACGCATTCCACGCCTCCCACGCGGCGCGCATGGCCTGCAGGCGCTCGGGCTCCACGGGCGCGCGGTTGGCGCGCTCGCGTTCGTCGTTGGCCAGGTTGAACAGGTAGTCGTTGCCGTCCACCCGCAGGTACTTCCACACGCCCTGGCGCATGGCTCGCTGGCCCCGGTGGTTCATGCGCCAGAACAGCGGGGGCTCGTCGATCACGTTGGCATCGCGCAGCAGCGGCATCAGCGAGCGGCCGTCCAGTGGGTAGTCCGCATGCGCGGCGGTCCCTGCGACGTCGAGCATGGTGGCCGACCAGTCCATGGTCATACAGGTCTGCGCGCTCACGCCGCCGGGGGCGATCACCGCAGGCCAGTGGGCAATCCAGGGCACGCGGATGCCGCCTTCGGTCAGGTCCATCTTGCCGCCCACCAGGGGCCAGTTGTCCGAGAAGCGCTCGCCGCCGTTGTCGCTGGTGAACACCACCAGCGTGTCGCGCGCCAGGCCCAAGGACTCCAGCAGCGCCATGATGCGGCCGATGCCCTCGTCCATGTGGTGGATCATGCGGCGGTAGGTCTCGATGTTGCCGCCGTGCAGGTGGAACAGGTTGCCCTTGACCTCCTGCGCCAGCGCCTCGTCGTCGCGCGTTTCCCACGGCCAGTGGGGCGCGGTGTAATGCAGGCTCAAGAAGAACGGCGTGCCTGCCTGCGCCCCCGGCGCCATGCGCTGCACATAGTCGAGCGCGTGGTCGGTGATGAGGTCGGTGAGGTAGCCGTCCTGCTGCTTTTCCTCCTCGCCCAGGTACAGGTCATGCGTGCCGTTGGAGCTGCAGTGGGTGAAGTAGTCCACCCCGCCCGACATGGGCCCGAAGAACTCTTCATAGCCCGAGCGCAGCGGCCCGAACGCGGGCGGGTAGCCCAGGTGCCACTTGCCCATCAGCCCCGTGCGGTAGCCTGCTGCGCGCAGCAGCGACGGCAGCGTTGGGTGCTCGGGCGGCAGGCCCAGCGTGGTGCTGCCCCGGCTCTTGCTGTTGATGGGTTCCTCGGCAGCACCGCGCAGGCGGTACTGGTAGCGCGCCGTCATCAGCGCAAAACGCGTGGGCGAGCAGACGGGCGAATTGGAATAGCCCTGCGTGAGCTTGAGGCCCTTGGCCGCCAGCTGGTCGAGCACCGGCGACACCGGGCCAAACGCCGCGTCGCGCCCGCCGTAGCAGCCCAGGTCGGCATAGCCGAGGTCGTCGGCGACGATGAAGATGATGTTGGGGCGGGGGTGCGTGTTCATCTCTGAAATCCAATGTCACTTACTGTTGGCTGCGACCTGCGCAACTGGCACGGGCCATGCGAGGGGCGGCTAGCAAGGGCCGCCCCGCAGCAAGGCCACCGTCCCCCTCGGGGGAAGCGGCGAAGCCGCTCAGGGGGGCTTCCTTGCTATGGCTTGAAGCCCGAGCGCTGCACGACGGGCGCCCATTGCGCGCGGTAGGCCTTGAGCATCGCCTCAGTCTGCGCCATGGTCGCCACCACCGGCTCCATCTTGGCGGTCTCGAACTTGCGCTGCGTATCCGGATCTTTCATCACCTCCACGATCAAGCCGGACAAGCGTTCGGCCTGGGCCTTGGGCATGCTCATGGGCGCAAAAAAGGTGTTCCACCCGGTGGCGGCCAGGTCCATGCCGCTTTCCTTGAAGGTGGGGATCTTGGGGTCCAGCGGGCTGCGTTTGGCGCTCGACACGGCCAGGATGCGGATCTTGCCGGCCTCGTGCTGGGGCAGCAGGGTGTCGAAGGTGTCAAACGCCACAGGGATTTGCCCGCCCAGCAGGTCATTGAGCAATGGGGCAGAGCCCCGATAGCCCACCACCTCGGCGCGCACCTTGGCGGCGTCGCCCACCATCAGGCCAAAAAAGTGCGGCAGGCTGCCCGTGGCAGGCACGCCGAAGTTGGCCTTGTCGGGGTTGGCGCGCAGCCACGCCATGAGGTGAGGCAGTTCCTTGACCGGCACGGCACTGCCCACAGCCAAGCCAAATTCGTAGCTGTTGACATGGCTCACAGGGCGGAAGTCCCGCTCGGGGTCGTAGCCCGCGTCCGGGAACACCAGGGGCGCCACCAGCATGACGGCCGGGTTGGCCAACAGCAGCGTGGGCTGGTTGGCGGGCGCGGCTTTGACAGCCTGGGCCGACAGGCGGCCGCCCGCGCCGGTCTTGTTCTCCACGATGACGGGCGTACCGAGCTTGCTGCCCAGCTTGTCGGCCACGATGCGGGCCACGCGGTCGGTGGCGCCGCCGGGGGCGTAGCCCACCACGATGCGCAGCGGGGTGTCCTGGGCATGCGCCAGGGTGGCGCACAGGGCCAGCACGGCGGTCAGGGCAGAGGTGGCAAGGGGTTTCCACATGATCGGTTTCTCCAGCGTGGGCAGACGGGCCCGGCAGCAGGGCTGCCCGGGTTGATGGGCGCAATGTATTGGGCACACAATCAATTGATCTAATCAATCATCGCCCGGATATACCCTGATGCCCGCGCCTGCACCGGCCCCCCACCC
>NZ_QAIM01000237.1:0-5121 GCF_003061035.1 Acidovorax sp. HMWF018 | reverse complement strand
GGAACTGCTGCATCTGGTAGATAAAGCCCTGCCCTTCGGCGCCGATGCGGTAGCGCTGCGGTACGCGCACCTCGTCAAAGTAGATCAGGCCCGTGTCGCTGCTGTGCATGCCGATCTTGCGGATCTTTTGCGCCACCTCGATGCCCTTGGTGAGCTTGCCGCCCGGGCCATCCCGCATGGGCACCATCACCAGGCTCTTGTTCTTGTGCACAGGCCCTTCGCCCGTGTTCACCAGCATGCACATCCAGTCGGCCTGCAGGCTGTTGGTGATCCACATCTTCTGGCCGGTGATCACGTAGTCGTCGCCGTCCTTGCGCGCCACGCTCTTGATGCCCGACACATCGCTGCCCGCCGCAGGCTCGCTCACGCCGATGCAGCCCACCATGTCGCCCGCAATGGCGGGGGCGAGAAAGTTGCGCTTGAGTTCTTCGCTGCCATAGCGCGCCAGGGCCGGGGTGCACATGTCGGTCTGCACGCCGATGGCCATGGGCACGCCGCCGCAGTGGATGTGGCCCAGCGCCTCGGCCATGGCCAGGCTGTAGGAGTAGTCCAGCCCTGCGCCGCCATATTCCTCGGGCTTGCACAAGCCCAGCAGGCCCAGGTTGCCCATCTTCTTGAAGACCTCGTGCGCGGGGAAGATCTCGGCCGCTTCCCACTCGTCCACGTGGGGGTTGATCTCCTCGTCGATGAAACGCTTGAGGGTCTTCTGGATCTCGCGGTGCTCGTGTGTGAACTGCATGGTGCTTGTCTCCTGCTGTTGCGTTTGTACGTTTGTATGCCTGCAAACCTCGATCACGAAAGCTGAAATTGCCCCAGCGGCTGGGGCCGCCCGTTGAGCACCAACTCCACCTGGTGCGCGCCGGGGTAGTGGGTGCGTGTGGTCATCTGCTGCAGCGACAGCGTCTTGCCCACCGCTACGGTGGCGCCGGGCGGTATGTCCAGCGTCTCCAGCTTGAACACCTTGGGCGCCGCGCCGCCGTGGGCCTTGACATAGTGCACCTTCAGGTCCGCCAGCACGCGCTGGGGCTGGGGTGTGGGGTTGTGCAGTTCGACCTCGATGCGCACCTTGTCTCCAATGCATGCGCGGGCGGGTAGCACGCGCGCGGCCCGCACATCCAGCGCCACGGCATGACCCACGCCCAGGGCATCGAGCGCAGCGGCGTCGCCGAGTTTGATGAGAAAACGCAGGCCGTGGCGCACCAGGGCTTCACGCGGGGCGGGCGCGCCCTGCAACCAGGTGCGCGCGGTGCCCACGGCCAGGTCGGGGTGGTCCTTGGCGATATCGCCCAGGTGGTTGGCGACCGAGCGGCGCACGTAAGACGATGGATCGTCCTTGAGCGCATCGAGCAAAGGCAGGGCCAGTTGCGGGTTGTTCTGGAATGCAGGCAATCGCGGCGCCCAGGGCAGGCGGGGCCGCGTGCCTTCACTCACCAGGCGGCGGACATGGGCGTTGTCGTCGTGCGCCCAGTCGCGCAGCCGTGCGAGCGTGGCCTGTTGGTGGTGCAGCAGATAGGGGCGTATGGAGAACTCGGCGGTAAAGCGCTGGGTCAGCGCATGCTGCGCGGCCATGGCCGCCTCGAAATGCGGCAGGCCGTGTGTGCCGATGTAGATGCTGTGCGGCAGGTACAAAAAGGCGCTGTAGGGGCGGTCACCCGCGTCGGGCTCACCCACCGCATCCAGGCCCATGGGTGGGTCCATCGAATCGACCAGCACACTTAGCGCGCGTGGCACGTCTTGCGGCAGGTGGGCCTGCAGGGCCTGCGCAATGCGCTGGCCGCGCGCCATCAGCTCCAGCGATTCGTAGCCGGGCTGTACTTGCTGCAGAAACCCGGTGGTATCGAACTTGCGCCACGCACGGCGCACCATGGCCGCGATGCGCGGCGGCACGGTGTCGTTCAGCAGGTGTTTGAGAGGCTCGGCCATCGTGGAGATTGCGTGCGAAGCGCCTACATCCGCGCCACGCCAAAGCTCAGGGGCCGCAGCGTGCGGGCCTGTGCCTCGGCGCAGGTGTCCAGGCAAAACGCCAGCACGGCGCGCGTGTCGCGCGGGTCGATTACGCCGTCGTCCAGCAGCAGACCGCTGGTGTAGAACGCATCGGCCTGGGCCTCGAACATGGCGACGATTTTGTCGAACTGGGCCTGCGATTCGGCCGGGTCGGGCGTGAGGCCTTTGCGCGCCAGCGCCGCCTCGGTCACGATCTGCATGGTGCGCGCGGCCTGCTCGCCGCCCATCACCGCTGTCTTGGCGCCGGGCCAGCTGAACAGGAAGCGCGGCGCATAGCCCCGCCCGCACATGCCGTAGTTGCCCGCACCAAAGCTGGCGCCGCACTGGATGGTGATCTGCGGCACGGTGGCGTTGGTCACGGCCTGGATCATCTTGCTGCCGTGCTTGATCATGCCGCCCTGCTCGCTGTCCTTGCCGACCATGTAGCCCGTGGTGTTCTGCAGGTAGATGATGGGGTGGCCCAGCTGGCACATCCACTGGATGAAGTGCGTGGCCTTGTTGGCGCCCGCCACGTCGATGGGGCCGTTGTTGCTGATGAAGCCCACCGCATGGCCCTGGATGTGGCCCTGCGCGCACAGGGTTGCCATGCCGTAGCGGGCCTTGAATTCCAGCAGCTCCGAGCCGTCCACTAGCCGCGCCATCACCTCGCGCATGTCCACGGGCTGGCGCAGGTCGGCAGACATCAGGGACAGCAGGTCGTCTGCCGGCAAGAGAGGTGCGGGCGCGCTGGGTCGCGGGGCCGTGTTCCACCCCAGCTGCGCCACCACATCGCGTGCCAAGCCAATCGCCTCACGGTCGTCCTGGGCCAGGTATTCGCCCAGGCCCGAGACGGACGTGTGCATCTCGGCGCCGCCCAGTTCTTCTTCCGTCGCAATCTCGCCCGTCGCCGCCATGAGCAGCGGCGGCCCGGCCAGAAAGGCGCGCGAGCGGCCCTGCACCATGATGACCACATCCGACAACCCCGGCATATAGGCGCCGCCTGCGGTGCCCGAGCCGTGCTGCACGGTGATGACCGGAATGCCCGCCGCCGACAGCCGCGCGAGGTTGCGGAACAGCGTGCCGCCGTGCACGAAGCCCTCCACCCGGTAGCGCATGAGGTTGGCACCCGCGCTCTCCACCAGGTGGATGAACGGCAAGCGGTTTTGCAGCGCGATCTCCTGCACGCGCAAGATCTTTTCCAGGCCCATGGGCTGGATGGCTCCGGCCTCGATGCCCGAGTCACTGGCCACCACCATGCAACGCACACCGCTGACAAAGCCGATGCCCGCGACCATGCCGCCACCGGGCACAGACTTCTCAGGGTCTTTCACGTCCTGCAGGTAGCCCGCCAGGGTGCACAGCGGCAGCCAGGGCGCACCCGCATCCAGCAGCAGCGCCACACGCTGGCGCGGCAGCAGCTGGCCGCGTTTTTCAAACTGGGGCAGCGACCGGGCCGAGGCGGCGGCGGCACGCTCTTCCAGCGCGCGCAGGGCATGAAGGCGAGCCTGCAGCGCCGCGCGGCGCTGCGTGGCCTCGGCACTGCCTGGGTTGAATCGGGAAGTGAAGACGGCGGTCATGCGGCCTCGGTCTTGGGGGTGTGGGAAGGTGCAAACACCTGCGGCACCTGCGCGCGGTGAAAGCCGTCAAATGGCCGCACGGCCGCGTGTGCTGCGGCGGTGGCACCAGGCGGACGCTGCGGCCAGCCCATGCGCACCTGGGGCCGTGCGCCGTCCACCCGCAGCGTGGTGCCGCTGATGAAGCTGGCTGCCGGGCTGAGCAAAAAGGTGATGGCCGCCGACACCTCGGCCTCGTTGCCAAAGCGCCCGAGCGGCACCGTGCGCGGCATGGCACGCAGCATGTCTGCCGCCTCGGGCGGGTAGTTGTCCATGCCGCTGGAGGCGATGTACCCCGGCGCCACGGCGTTCACGCGCACACCGCTGTGTGCCCATTCCAGCGCAGCGGTTTCGGTGAAACTGACCATGCCCGCGCGCGCTGCACCGCTGTGCCCCATGCCGGGCATGGAGCCCCACATGTCCGCCACGATGTTGACGATGGAGCCGCCGTGCTGCGCCATCCACTGGCGGTAGCACTCGCGCGCCATCAGAAAGCCGCCGGTGAGGTTGGTGTGCAGCACGGCCTCCCAGCCCTTGGCGCTGATGGATTCGAGCGGCGACATGAACTGCCCGCCTGCGTTGTTGACCAGCGCATCGATGCGGCCCTGCGCAGCAAGGATCTGCTGCACCAGCGCCACCACGCCTTCTTCGGATCGGATGTCGCACACCTCACAGGAAACACGGCCGCCATCGGCAGTGATCTCTTCAGCCACGGCCAGCAGCTTTTCAGGCTTGCGCCCCACCAGCACCACATGCGCGCCCAGGTGCGCCAGCTCATGTGCCGTGCACCGGCCAATGCCCGAGCCACCGCCGGTGACCACCACCACCTGGCCCTGGAACAGGCCCGGAGCAAACACTGACTGGTAGGCGTTGCGCGCGGTGGGGGCCATGGTGACTCTGCCTTGATGGGGTTGTTTGTTATGAACGGATGAACAAGGCGAGTGCCTCATCGGTGAGCGCGTCGAGCGACTTGCCCTTCTTGGGCGAGAACCATTGCACCGCCCAGTTAAGCGCCCCAAAGATGAACAGCCGCGCCACACCGGGCTCGGCCTGCAGCGCACCCTGCTTTGCCAGCGCTTCGAGCACAGGCATCCAGGTGGCCTCGTAGCTGTCCTTGATGCGGGCAATGCCCTTGCGCTGCGCAGGCGTCAGCGAGCGCCATTCGTACAGCATCACCGGGATGAAGCTGCTGCGGGGCCCGAGCAGGATCTCGAAATGGTGGCGAATGAGCGTGTGCAACTGCTCGCGCGGTGTGGCCTGGGCTGGCAGCGCATCGAGTGCCTGCTGCTGGCTTTGTGTGGCCATGGTCATGCCCTCGCTCATCACGGCGTAGAGCAGCGCGCTTTTGCTTTCGAAGTGGTAGAACGGCGAGCCACTGTGCATGCCTGCGGCCGCCGCAATGTCGCGCGTGCTGGTGGCGGCAAAGCCCTGGGTGCGGAACAGCTTGGCCGCGCCGTCCATGAGCTTGCGGCGGCGGTTGCCGTCGTCGAGTTCTTCGGCGGTTTTGCGGGGGCGGCCGCAGGCA
>NZ_QAIM01000236.1:0-14734 GCF_003061035.1 Acidovorax sp. HMWF018 | reverse complement strand
AGCATGGCCACTTTGCGCTGTATGCACAAGAAAAGATCGCCTACGCCATCGAGCGCTACCGCGACGAAGCGGCGCGGCTGTACCGCGTGCTCGATACCCAGCTCGGCAAGACCGGCGCCTATGTCGCTGGCACCGAGTACGGCATCGCCGACATCGCCTGCTTTCCCTGGGCCATGACCCACAAGGCGCAAGGCTTCACGCTCGACGATTTTCCCCACGTCAAGCGCTGGTACGCCAGCGTGCGCGCCCGGCCGCAGGTGCAGGCGGGGCTGGCGGTCGGCAAATTCGAGAAGGAGCCTCTGGACGACGAAGCAAGAAAGAACATGTTCGGCCAGAAGGCCAAGGAGATGGCACACCGCATGTCGCCCAACAACCAGCGAGAAACACCATGATCGAATTCTTCTTCGACTGCTCCAGCCCCTGGACCTATCTCGCCTTCCACAACATCCAGCCGCTCGCCGACGAACTGGGCGTCGAGGTCACATGGCGGCCCATCCTGGTCGGCGGCATCTTCAACACAATCAATCCGACCGTCTACGCCTCGCGCGAGACGCCGGTGCCGCAGAAGGCCCGCTACCTGAAAAAAGACCTGGCGGATTGGGCCCGCTCGACGGGGCTTGCGATCAAGATGCCGCCGGCGGTGTTTCCCGTCAACAGCGTGAAGGCGATGCGCGGCTGCGTCTGGCTCGGCAACGACATGGTGCCGTTTGCTCGCGCCATATTTGAAGCCTATTGGGGCGACGACCAGGACATCTCGCAGGATTCGGTGCTGGCGGACGTGTGCCAGCGCGTCGGCATCGACCCCGCCCCATTCTTTGCAGGCATCGGCGAGCCAGCGATCAAGGATCAGCTCAGGGCCAACACCGATGAGGTGGTCGCGCGCGGCGGCTTTGGCTCGCCGACCATCTTTGTGGACAAGACCGACATGTATTTCGGCAATGACCGCATGCCGCTGATCCGCGAAGCCGTGCTGCGGCTGCAAGGGAAGACGGCCTGATGCCGCAGGCCAGGGTTCACCCATCCATTCATCTCACCACCACCACAGGAGACATCATGCAAAAAAGACAGTTCATCACCATGCTTTCCGGCGCCATGCTGACGGGCGTTTCCGGCCTGGCCCGTGCGCAGGGCGCGGCCACCCCCGGCGTGACCGATCGCGAGATCAAGATCGGCCAGACTCTGCCACTAAGCGGCCCGGCCGCAGGCTATGGTGCCGTCGGCAAGGCCATGTCCGCATGGTTTGATCTGGTCAACGCCGAGGGCGGCGTGAACGGACGCCAGCTCAAACTGGTGTTCGGCGACGACGGCTTCAGCCCGCCGAAGACCCTGGAGCAAGTGCGCCGCCTGGTGGAGCGCGAGCAGGTGGCTTTCCTCGCGGCTCAGATCGGCTCGTCCCCTCCGCTGGCGACGCGCAGCTATCTCAACAACGCCAAAGTGCCGCAGCTCTTCGTTGTGTCTGGTGCCACCACGTGGCTGGACGACGCGGCCAAGTTCCCCTGGAGCATGGGCTGGCTGCCCCTGTACACCGATGAGGGACGCGCCTTGGCCAAGCACATCCTGCAGACGCGACCGAACGCAAAGGTCGCCATGTTCTACCAGAACGACGACGCCGGTAAGGATGTGCTGCGTGGCGTGAAGGAGGGCCTGGCCGCTGCCGGGAAGCAGCTCGTGCGCGAAGATTCGCACGAGGTGTCGGATCCGACGGTGGACTCGCAGATCGTCTCCATGCAGGCCTCGGGCGCGGACGTGCTGGTGGCGTGGGGTTCGCCCAAAGCCACCCTCCAGTCGCTGCGCAAGGCCCATGACATCGGCTGGAAGCCAGCCATCTACATCAACCCGAGCGCATCTTCGGTGCCTGCGGTGCTGACCCCGGTGGGGCTGGACAAGGTCAAGGGCGTCATGAGCGCCGCCTTCCTCAAGGATCCGAGCGATCCGACCTGGAAGGACGACCCTGGTACCTTGGCCTGGAATGCCTTCATGGACAAGTACAACAAGGGCGCGGCCAAGGAGTACCTCGCCGTGCTCGGTGCCAGCGTTGGACAAACGGTGGTTCAGTTGCTCAAGCAGTGCGGCAACGACCTCTCGCGCGAGAACATCATGCGCCAGACGCGCCGCCTGGACATGGAGCTGCCCATGATGTTGCCGGGCCTGCGCATCAAGACCAGCGATGCTCGCCCTCACCCGATACCGGACATGCGCATCCAGCAGTTCGACGGCACGAGCTGGAAGGTGATGCCGTCCTGACGGGGCGAGCGCAGCGATGGAACCCATTCTTTCCGTACGCGACCTGACGATCCGCTTCGGCGGTGTCGTCGCGCTGGACGCCTTCTCGATGGACGTGCCCGAGGGCAGCATCTTCGGCCTGATCGGGCCGAACGGTGCTGGCAAGACGACCTGCTTCAACTGCATCAGCGGCTTGTACCGGCCCACACACGGCAGCGTGCGCTTCGCAGGCACCGAACTGACGCGCCTGCCGCGCCACGGTGTCGCCCGGCTGGGCCTGAGCCGCACGTTCCAGAACGTGGCGCTCTACCCCTCGCTCACGGTGCGCGAGAACGTGATGGTGGGCGCGCATGCGCGGCTGCCGGTGTCGATGCTGGGCGCCGCGCTGCGCACGCCCGCCGTCCGCGCCGCCGAGGAAGAAATCGCGCACTCGGCTGACGCGGCGCTGGCCACGCTGCGGCTGTCCGCGTATGCCGACCGGGGCGTGGCGGAGCTGCCTGTGGGCATCCAGCACCGCGTGGAAATCGCGCGGGCGTTGGTGACGCGACCCAAGCTGCTGCTGCTCGACGAACCTGCCGCTGGCCTCACCGCTGGCGAGGTCGATGAACTGCGCGAGGTGCTGCTGCGCCTGCATGAAGAGTTGAAGTTGAGCATGGTGGTCGTGGAGCACAACATGCGCTTCGTGATGAAAACCTGCTCCGACCTCGCGGTGCTGAGCTTTGGCCGCAAGCTCGCCCAGGGCTCGCCCGAGGAGGTGGCCAACAACGACGCCGTGCTCGATGCCTATCTGGGAGGTGTGCTGTGACCCAACGGCTTGAAATCCGCAACCTCGCGGTGGCCTATGGCCGCACGGCGGTGGTACATGGCATCGACCTGCACGTGCAGGCAGGCGAGATGGTGGCGCTGCTCGGCGCCAACGGCGCGGGCAAGACCTCCATCCTGCGCGCCATCAGCCACCAGCAGGTGACGGCCACGGGCACGCTGCGCTTCGAGGGCCAGGACATCATCGGCATGGCCGCGCCCGCCATCGCCTCGCTGGGCATTGCCCACGTACCGGAAGGGCGCGGCACCTTTGGCGACCTGACGGTGCTGGAGAACCTGCGCGTGGGCGCCATCCACCGCCGCGACAAGGACGGCATCGAGCAGGACATCGCCCGCATGCAGACGCTGTTCCCCAAGCTGTCCAGCCGCGCGAAGCAGGCGGCGGGCACGCTCAGCGGCGGCGAGCAGCAGATGCTGGCCATCGCCCGCGCGCTGATGATGCGCCCCAAGATGCTGCTGCTGGACGAGCCCTCGTTCGGCATCGCGCCGCGCGTGACGCAGGAGATCTACGAACTCCTGCACCAGTTGCGCGAAACCGAGCACCTCACGGCCCTCATCGTGGAGCAGAACGCCCAGGTTGCGCTGAACCTGGTCAACCGGGCCTATGTGCTCGAAAGCGGACGCATCACCGCCCAGGGCACCGCTGCCGAGCTGCGCGAAGACGACGCCGTGCGCCGCAGCTACCTCGGCCACTGAACAAACAAAGGTTCACCATGCAAGCATTTCTTCACCAGATAGCTTCGGGCCTGGCGGCGGGCGGCATCTATGCCAGCTTGGCCATCGCGCTCGTGCTCATCTACCGCTGCACTTCGTCCGTCAATTTCGCGCAGGGCGAACTGGCGATGTTTTCCACCTACATGAGCTGGGCGCTGGTTCAGGCTGGCGCGTCGTGGTGGGTAGCCTTCGCCGTCGTGGTCGTGGGTGCCTTCCTGCTCGGGCTGGCGCTGGAGCGGGTCATCTTCCAGCCCCTGCGGCACAAGCCGGTGCTCTCGGTCGTGGCGGCCAGCATCGCGCTGCTCATCATCTTGAACAGCCTGGTCGGCTGGCTGTTCGGGCATGAAATGCTGGAGTTCGCCACGCCTTTCGGCGGTGTCCTTGGCCGTGCCGAGCCCTATCTCTCGGCCCATGAGGTCGGCGTTCTGCTCGTCACCCTGGCCGAACTGGCGGCGGTGTTCGTGTTCTTCCGCTTCACGCGCTTCGGCCTGGCGATGCGCGCGGTGGCGGTGAATGCGCCGTCGGCGGAACTGTCGGGCATCAGCACCAACAAAGTGCTGGCCGTGGGCTGGGGCCTGGCTGCGGTGGCTGGTGCCGTGGCGGGGCTGATGGCCGCGCCCATCGTGTTCCTGGAGCCGTCGATGATGATGGGGCCGCTGATCTACGCATTGGCGGGCGCGCTGCTGGGCGGCATCGCCAGCCCCGTGGGCGCCGTGGCCGGGGGCTTTGCCATCGGGGTGCTGGAGAACCTGCTGGGTGCCTACGTGGTCGGCAACGACCTCAAGCTGACCTGCATCATGCTGCTGATCATCGCGATGCTGGTCTTGCGGCCTGCGGGCATCTTCGGCAAGACGGCCCAGGTGAGGGTGTGAGCATGAGCACCGTGAACACCCCCCTCACCCCCCGCTCGGCGCCAACGCCCGCCTGGCTGCGCTGGGCGGCCCCGGTGGCCGGACTCGCGCTGCTGGCCTGGTCCTTCGGCTGGCAAAGCTACCCGCTGTACGTGATGACCCAGGTACTGATCTACGGCATCGCCATCATGGGCCTGAACCTGCTCACCGGGTACACGGGCCAGATCTCGCTCGGCCACAGCGCCTTCTTCGCCATCGGCGCCTATGCGGCGGCGGTGCTCTCGCACCAGTTGGGCTGGCCGTTCTACGTGGGCGTGCCGGTGGCGGCGCTGCTGTGCTTCGGGGCCGGCTTCCTCTTCGGCTTTCCTGCGCTGCGGCTGCCCATGCTCTATTTGGCGCTGTCCACCTTCGCGGTGGCGGTGGTCACGCCGCAGGCGCTCAAGTGGAAGAAGATCGAGTGGCTGACCGGCGGCGTGGCGGGCATCGTGCTGGAAAAGCCCGTGTTCCCAGGCATGCTGGCCGACCGGGCGGACTGGGCCATCATGGCCTGCGCCGCGGCCTGCGCGCTGTGCGCCTTCCTGCTGGCGCGGCGGATCCTCGGCGCACAGTTCGGCCGCCTGGTGGACGCCTCGCGCGACCAGCCACTCGCGGCGGCGGCGGGCGGGCTCAACATCACTGCCCTGCGCACGCAAATGTTCGGCCTCAGCGCGGCGTTCACCGGCCTGGCCGGTGCCCTGAGCGTGGTGGCAGGCCAGTTCGTCGCGCCCGAGAACTTCCCCTTCCTGCTGTCGGTGTCCCTGCTGGTGGGCAGCTTCGTGGGTGGGGTGCGCAGCCTGTGGGGCGCCTTCCTGGGTGCTGCCTTCATCGTGCTCACGCCCAACCTGGCCGAGAGCGTGTCGCAATCCGCCCCGTGGATGATTTTTGGCTTCGCGCTGCTCGCGGTGGTATTCCTGGCACCCAATGGTGTGAGCGGCTGGATTACGGCCCTTTGGCGCAGCCGAGCAAGTTCTTCTTCATCCGCCTGACCGTAAGCGCTTTCCCAGTGTTGGCGGCGACCACGGCGCCGTTGTCAGCACCGCTTCGGTCGCCGCGCTGGCGCCTGAAATCGTGACCCATCAAGGAACGTCAACATGTCTGGAAATCCGATCCTTCTCGAAAAGGATGGCGCTGTTGCGACCATCACCCTCAATGCGCCCCAGAAAAAGAATGCGCTGAGCAGGTCGGTCATCAACCTGCTCGCTGGCGTCATTGCGGATGTCGAACGCGATGCCTCGATTCGGGCGTTGCTGCTGCGCGGCGAGGGCCGGATGTTCAGTTGCGGCGGCGACATCGACGAAATGGTGGCCGCAGGCGATGCGTTGTCCACCCTGGTCGATGACGAGTTGAGTGTGGCCGAAAGCATGATTCCCCAATTCGCCAGCCTGCCGTTCCCGGTGGTCTGCGCCGTACAAGGCGCGGTCGCCGGGGGCGGTCTCGCGCTGGCCTTGGCGTCTGACTACCTGATTGCCGCCCATGGAACGAAGTTTGTGGCGGCCCATACCGGCCTTGGATACCCAGGGGATCTTGGCATCAGCTGGCTCCTGCCGCGCGCAGTGGGCGGGCGGCGCGCACGCGACATGATCCTGACCAATCGCGCAGTGACTTCGGACGAAGCCCTGGCCTGGGGATTGGTCGAGAAAGTGGTTCCCGGCGAGAGCCTGCTGGAGGAAGCGCGGCGCATGGCGGTGCAATTCTCGGCCGGCCCGACGCAAGGTTATGCGGGCGCCAAGCGCCTGCAACTCGCGGCCTTCCAGGGTGATCTGGCGGCCTCCTTGAGGCTGGAGGCGGCCGAGATGCACCGGGCCTCGAAAACTGCGGATTCTCTGGAGGCAGTTCGCGCCTTCGTCGAAAAGCGGACGCCGCAGTTTATCGGGCGCTGACCGGTGTGAATCACACGCAGCATCGTCCTGGTAAGTCAGCCATCCTCGCGCGCTCTGAGGCACGGGACGGACTGGACGCAGTGTCCTGGGACGAGTTGCGCCGCCAGGTCGCGGCCATGGCTGCGGGGCTGCGCCGGATGGGCGTCGTCGAAGGTGATCGGGTGGTGGCCTACCTGCCCAATATTCCCGAAACCATCGTGGCCTTCCTGGCTTGCGCCAGCATCGGCGCGATCTGGTCGATGTGTTCCCCTGACATGGGCACGCACAGCGCGCTGGATCGGGTCCATCAGATAGCGCCCAAGGTCTTGCTGGCCGTTGACGGCTACCGCTACGGCGGCAAGGTCGTCGCCAACCCTTCCGGCGGCCTGCTCTCCAAGGCCCACCCCCTGGGCGCCACAGGCTTGGCGCAATGCAACGAACTGGTCGAGCAACCGCGCGGCACGGCCGACGCACGCCAGGTTCAGCCCGCACGCTTGCAGGCGCGACGACCCTGTACCTGACGCCCATGCATGCCCAGCGCAAGCTGCTCAAACGGCTGATCGCCAATGTGGGCGCGGCTTTACGCCATGTTCGGGCAATTGCGGAGCAGTTCAGGGGCAGCGACCCCTGGGCTGCATTGGTGCGCTACGTCAGCGAGCGCATCGCACCGGGCAGCGGCCCGCAGCCGCCTCCAACGGCGCTCGCAGGGGACGGGTAACTGCGGTTTTTAGGTTCAATTGCCTTCCCGCGCTTATGGGTCCTGCGCTGGCAGCTACTGAATCCGTAGCGAAGTGCAGCCGCTCACATCCCCGCGTAATTCGGCCCGCCCCCGCCCTCAGGCGTCACCCACACGATGTTCTGCGTCGGGTCCTTGATGTCGCAGGTCTTGCAATGCACGCAGTTCTGCGCATTGATCTGCAGCCGCTCGGTGTTGTCGTCGTTCTTCACGAACTCGTACACACCCGCCGGGCAGTAGCGGCTTTCGGGACCTGCGTACTTGGCCAGATTGATGTTCACCGGCACGCTCGCATCCTTGAGCGTCAGGTGCGCGGGCTGGTTCTCCTCATGGTTGGTGTTGCTGATGAACACGCTGCTCAAGCGGTCAAAGGTCAGCTTGCCATCGGGCTTGGGGTACACGATGGGCTTGCACTCCGCCGCGGGCTTCAAGTACTGGTGATCGGCCTTGTCGCGGTGCAGCGTCCAGGGGATGTGGCCGCGCAGCACGAACTGCTCGAAGCCGTTCATCAGCGTGGCCGTGGTCAGGCCGTACTTGAACCAGTTCTTGAAGTTGCGGTCCTTGTTCAGTTCGGTGTAGAGCCAGCTTTTCTCGAAAGCCTCGGGGTACGCTTTCAGTTCGTCGTGCTGGCGGCCTGCGGTGACGGCGTCGTAGATGGCGTCCGCCGCCAGCATGCCGGTCTTGATGGCGGCATGGCTGCCCTTGATGCGGCCCACGTTCAGGTAACCCGCATCGCAGCCCACGAGCGCGCCGCCCGGGAAGATGGTCTTGGGCAGCGCATTGATGCCGCTGGCGTTGATGGCGCGTGCGCCGTAGGACAGGCGCTTGGCGGTGATCTCGCCCTTGTCGTTCTCGAAGTAGTAGCGCACGTTCGGGTGCGTCTTCCAGCGCTGGAACTCCTCGAAGGGGCTCAGGTACGGGTTCTTGTACCCCAGGCCGGTGACGAAGCCCAGGGCCACCTTGTTGTCGTCCAGGTGGTACAGGAAGGCGCCGCCGTAGGTGTCGTTCTCCATGGGCCAGCCCGCGGTGTGCATCACGAAGCCGGGCTGGTGCTTCTTGGGGTCGATTTCCCACAACTCCTTGACGCCGATGCCGAAGCTCTGCGGGTCACGCCCTTCGTCCAGGTGGTATTTGGCGATCAACTGGCGGCCCAGGTGGCCGCGCGCGCCCTCGGCGAACACGGTGTACTTGCCCAACAGTTCCATGCCCAGCTGGAAGTTCTCGGTCGGCTCGCCGTTCTTGCCGATGCCCATGTTGCCGGTGGCCACGCCCTTCACCGAGCCGTCATCGTTGTACAGCACCTCGGCGGCGGCGAAGCCGGGGAAGATCTCCACGCCCAGCGCCTCGGCCTGCTCGCCCAGCCACTTGGTCACGTCGCCCAGGCGCACGATGTAGTTGCCGTGGTTGTGCGCGAAGGGGGGCAGGAAGACGTTGGGGACGCGAAAGCCCGATTTCTCGGACAGGAAGATGTAGGCGTCGTCGGTGACGGGCTGGTTCAAGGGGGCGCCCTTGGCCTTCCAGTCGGGGATGAGTTCGGTCAGCGCCTTGGGGTCCATGATGGCGCCCGAGAGGATGTGCGCGCCGGGCTCGGAGCCTTTTTCCAGCACCACCACCGATACGTCCTGGCCTTTCTCGGCTGCCAGTTGCTTGAGGCGGATCGCGGTGGACAGGCCCGCCGGGCCGCCTCCGACCACGACCACGTCGTATTCCATGGATTCGCGCGGGCCGTACTGGGCGAGGATTTCTTCGTTCGTCATGGGGGGTCCACGGTGACAAGCGCCTCTTACAGCGCCTTGACCAGTTCCGGCACGGCCGCGAACAGGTCGGCCTCCAGCCCGTAGTCGGCCACGCTGAAGATCGGCGCCTCGGGGTCCTTGTTGATCGCCACGATCACCTTGGAGTCCTTCATGCCTGCCAAGTGCTGGATGGCGCCCGAGATGCCTGCGGCGATGTACAGCTGCGGCGCGACGATCTTGCCCGTCTGGCCCACTTGCAGGTCGTTGGGGGCATAGCCCGCGTCCACCGCTGCGCGGCTGGCGCCGATGGCCGCGCCCAGCTTGTCGGCCAGGGGGGTCATGACTTCGTCGAACTTCTCCTTGCTGCCCAGTGCCCGGCCGCCGGAGACGATGATCTTGGCGGCGGTGAGTTCGGGGCGGTCGCTCTTGCTGACTTCGCGGCCCACGAAGCTGCTCTTGCCTGCGTCGGCGACGGCGGCTGCGGTTTCGACGGCTGCGCTGCCGCCGGTGGCGGCTGCCGGGTCGAAGCCGGTGGTGCGCACGGTGATGACCTTGGTGGCATCACCGCTTTGCACGGTGGCGATGGCGTTGCCTGCGTAGATGGGGCGCTCGAAGGTGTCGGCGCTGACCACCTTGGTGATGTCGCTGATCTGGGCCACGTCGAGCTTGGCGGCGACGCGGGGGGCGACGTTCTTGCCGCTGGCGGTGGCGGGGAACAGCAGGTGGCTGTAGTTGCTGGCGATGGCCAGGACTTGCGCGGCGAGGTTTTCTGCCAGGCCGTCCTTGAGGCTGGCGCCGTCGGCGTGGATGACCTTGGCGACGCCTGCGATTTGTGCGGCGGCAGCGGCTGCGGCGCCTGCGCCTTCACCGGCTACCAGTACATGCACGTCGCCGCCGCAGGCTGCTGCAGCGGTGACGGTGTTGAGGGTTGCGCCCTTGATGGATGCGTTGTCGTGTTCAGCAATGACGAGTACGGACATTCAGATCACCTTCGCTTCGTTCTTGAGTTTTTCGAACAGGGCGGCCACGTCGGCCACCTTCACGCCTGCGCCGCGCTTGGGCGGTTCGCTGACCTTGAGGGTCTTGAGGCGCGGGGCGACGTCCACGCCCAGATCCTCGGGCTTGAAGGTGTCAAGCTGCTTCTTCTTGGCCTTCATGATGTTGGGCAGGGTGACGTAGCGCGGCTCGTTCAGGCGCAGGTCGGCGGTAACGACGGCGGGCAGGGTGATGGAGAGGGTTTCGAGGCCGCTGTCCACTTCGCGGGTGACGGTGGCCTTGCCGTCGGCCACTTCCACCTTGCTGGCGAAGGTGGCCTGGGGCAGGTCGGTGAGGGCGGCGAGCATCTGGCCGACCTGGTTGTCGTCGCTGTCGATGGCCTGTTTGCCCAGGAAGATGAGGCCGGGCTGTTCCTTGTCCACCAGGGCCTTGAGCAGCTTGGCGATGGCCAGGGGCTGCAGTTCGGCGTCGGATTCGACGAGGATGCCGCGGTCGGCGCCGATGGCCATGGCGGTGCGCAGGGTTTCCTGGCACTTGGCGTCGCCGCAGGAGACGGCGATGACTTCGGTGACGGCGCCCTTTTCTTTCAGGCGCACGGCTTCTTCGACGGCGATTTCGTCGAAGGGGTTCATGCTCATCTTCACGTTGGCGATGTCCACGCCCGTGCCGTCGCTCTTGACGCGCACTTTGATGTCCTTATCGACTACCCGCTTGACTGGGACGAGAATTTTCATGGGAGGGTTTCCTTTCGGGATTCAAGCTACCAGGGGCACGGTTTGTTGTTCGCGCGCGGCAACGTCGTAGCCGTCCTGGTCGTTCATCTTTTCTTTCACGCTCAGAGTTGATCGTCCGCCAGGGCCAGCGTGCTGTCTGCGCCATGCATGACGATGTCGCGCAGCATCGGCGCCTGCACCAGGACGTGCGCAGCGTAATGGCTGGCCGTGGCGCGCTTGGCACCGAGAAAGCCCGCGTCGCCCGCACCCGCCGTGAGCTGCGCCGTGGCGGCCTCGGCCATGCGCGCCGACAGCCAGCCGCCGATCACGGTGCCCGCCAGCCGCAGGAAGGGCACGGCGCCCGCCGCGCACTGCGCGGGTTGAGCGTCGTGGGCCAGCAGCCAGTCGGTCGCCTCTTGCAGCGCACGGGCCGAAGCCGCCAGGGCACTGCCGATCTGCGCCAGCACGGCATCGGGCGCCTCGGCCAGTCGGCGCGCATCGCCGTCGATGCGGAACAGCAGCGCCTTCAGCGTGCGCCCGCCCTCGCGTGCCAGCTTGCGGCCGATCAGATCGTTCGCCTGGATGCCCGTGGTGCCTTCGTAGATGGTCGTGATGCGCGCGTCGCGCATGTGCTGCGAAGCGCCGGTTTCCTCGACGTAGCCCATGCCGCCATGCACCTGTACGCCATCGGACGTGATGCCCTGCGCGCTGTCGGTACACCAGCCCTTGACCACCGGTATCAGCAGGCCGACCAGAGCCTGCGCCTGCGCGCGCTCCTGCGCGTCGGCGTGGCCTGCGGCGCGGTCCATCTGGCCCGCACAGAAGTAGGCCAGCGCGCGCATGGCCTCGGTGCGGGCCTTCATGTCCATCAGCATGCGCCGAACGTCCGGGTGGCCTGCGATGGCGGTGCTGCCACTGAGCAGCGGCTTGCCCTGCACCCGCTCCAGCGCGTAGGCACGCGCACGCTGGTAGGCGCGCTCGGAGATGCCCACGCCTTCCAGGCCCACGTTCAGCCGTGCGTGGTTCATCATGGTGAACATGCAGGCCAGCCCCTGGTTCGGCTCGCCGACCAGATAGCCGATGGCACCGCCGCCGTCGCCAAAGCTCATCGACGCCGTGGGGCTGCCGTGGATGCCCATCTTGTGCTCGATGGAAGTGCAGGCCAGGTCGTTGTGTTCGCCCAGGGTGCCGTCGTCGTTGATCAGGAACTTCGGGCACAGGAACAGCGAGATCCCCTTCACGCCCGGCGGCGCATCGGGCAGGCGCGCCAGCACGAGGTGGACGATGTTCTCGGCCATGTCGTGCTCACCCCAGGTGATGAAGATCTTGTTGCCGCTGACGCGGTAGTGGTCGCCCTCGGGTACGGCGCGGCTGCGCAGCGCGGCCAGGTCGGAGCCTGCCTGGGGCTCTGTGAGGTTCATGGTGCCCGTCCAGCGGCCTTCGACCATGGGCGCCAGGAAGCGGCGCTGGAGTGCGTCGCTGCCATGGTGCGCAATGGCTTCCACCGCGCCCAGCGTGAGCATCTGGCACAGGCTGAACGCGAGGTTGGACGACTTCCACATCTCCAGCACGGCGGTGGACACCAGCGTGGGCAGGCCCTGGCCGCCCCATTCGGTGGCAGCGGGCATGCCGTTCCAGCCGTTCTCGCAGAAGCTGGCCCAGGCATCGCGAAAGCCGTCGGCGGGCGTGACCTGACCATCGTGCCAGCGCGCTCCTTGCACGTCGCCGGGGCGGTTCAGCGGGTCCAGCACGCCAGCGGCGTAGTTGGCTGCCTCCTGCAGGATGGCTTCGACCAGATCGGGCGTGGTTTCTTCATAGCCGGGCTGGGCGCAGATCGCGTCCAGGCCGCCGACCTCCTTCATCGTGAACAGCATTTCGCGCAAGGGCGCGGTGTAGACAGACATAGTGAATTCCCATAGTGATGACAATCAGGCGCTTTCCGGGGTCAGCTGCGACGGACGCAGTTCTCGTGCAGTCTCTTGCGGAGCCGCCAACGTAGGGCCGCCGTGCTTGATGAACGCCAGGGCGATGGCACCGAGGACTCCGAAACCGCCAATCACCACGAAGTTCTGCTCCAGCGGCAGTTCCAGCGCGACGATCTGGCCGATCAGCAGCGGCGCAGCGATCGCGCCCAGGCGCCCTACGCCGGAGGCCATGCCGATACCGGTCGAGCGGATGGACATCGGGTAAAACTGCCCGCAGAAGGCATAGGCCACCAGTTGCGCGCCGGTGGTGCAGGCGCCGACCGCGCCGATGATCAGGTAACGCACCTCGGTCGAGGTCTGGAAGGTCATCAGGTACAGCAGCACGCCGCCCAGCGCATACATCGCCACCAGCACCCACTTGATGTTGAACTTGTCGGCGAGCCACCCGCCGCCCACGGCACCGACGATGGCACCCACGTTCAGCGCGATGACGAAGCTGAGGGCAGACCCCAGGCTGTAGCCAGCCATCGCCATCAGCTTGGTCAGCCAACTGCTGAGCGCATAGACCATAAACAGGCCCGAGAAGAAGGCGACCCAGAACAGCACCGTGCTCAGACCCCGCCCGTCCTGGAACAGGCGAGCAACAGGCGCACCCGCCACGCGGTCGGCAGAGGGCACGACAAACTGCGTGCCCGCCGGGTACTTGACCCCTGGCTGGAGACTATGGGCCACTTCGGCCAATTCGTCGTTGCGTTGGCGCGAGATCAGGTAGGTCATGGACTCCGGCACGAACTTGAGGACGAACGGAATCAGCAGCACGGGCACCCCCGCTGCGATGAACACGGCCTGCCAGCCGTACTCGCCGATCAACTGCTTGCCCAACACTGCGGCCAGGATGCCGCCCAGTGCATAGCCCGAGGTCATCAGCGCCGTCATCAGGCTGCGGATCTTCTTGGGCGAGTACTCGACCATCTGCGCCACGATGACCGGCAGCACGCCACCAATCCCCAGGCCCGCGATGAAGCGCACCACGCTGAAACTGACGGGGTCCTTGGTGAACCCAGTGGCTGCAGTGAATACGCTGAACAGCATGATGCCGATGGAGAGGGCCCAGCGTCGGCCGATGCGGTCCGACAGCGTGCCCAGAAGCATGGCGCCGAACATCATGCCGAACAAGGCCGAGCTGGCCATGAAGCCAGCGGTTGATGCGTTCACGCCCATCTGCTGCATGATGGACGGCAGGGCGATGCCGACCACGGCGATGTCATAGCCGTCGATGATGAGAATCAGCAGGCACCACAAAAGTACCTTGACATGAAAGCCGTTGAATTTGGCCTCGTCGGCGAGCGTCTGCATATCGATCTGGTGCATGTTTGTCTCCTTTATTTGGCTGGCCCTGGATCGTGGATGCAGCGGTCGTCGCCGCACCGCTCCATATCGTCCGGAGCACGCAAGGAATCGTAGGTTCCGGTGCTGCGAGCCGCGATGACGAAACACCCCGATCAAATGACCAACGGCCCCTTTCTGAGAACTTTTCAAGGCCTCCGTAGCAGGAGAACCTAGAAGGCGAGATGTCGAACTGCAGGCTAATGTGGAGTAATGAGTCCCAGCGCATCCGGTGCGTGCTCATCCGTACGACTCTAGGCAATTCGTCTGGCGAAATAGCGCAGTTGTCTTCCCGCGCGACGGCGACGATATGCTATGTCTCAAAAGTAGCGACCAACTGCGCCAAACGGCGCGACTGGTCATTGAGCGCCCGCGAAACAGCAGCCTCCTCCTCCACCAATGCAGCATTCTGCTGGGTGGCCTGCTCTATTTCGTTGAGCGAGCGCGCGATGTCCTGCACGGTGTCCTTTTGGGCAACTGCGACGCAGGAAATCGACTGGATGGCCTCGGTCACATCCTGAACCGAAGCGACGATGCCGTTCATGCGAGACGCCGCATCCTGCGCCAGCGCCCCCCCAGACGCCACACTGCTGACGGAAGCATCGATCAACCTCTTGATGTCATCGGCAGCCGATGCCGGGGTCCCCTCGTTTTCAGTGCAATAACTGGCGGTACGCAAACCCAGCACTGGCGCGGGGGTGGTGTTGGTAGATCGTTGATTCTGTTGGCTTTCC
>NZ_QAIM01000235.1:0-10465 GCF_003061035.1 Acidovorax sp. HMWF018 | reverse complement strand
GTTGTCTTGATCTGCGGCCATTGCCAAGGTCTGCTGCTTCATCTGCGGATAACGTTTGACCCCTCTCAATGGTGGACCTTAATCAGCGTTGCCCTAGATGCACGCTGCTGGACCATCCCAAAAGAGCGGATGAAAGCAGGACGTGAGCACACGGTTCCGCTGTCAGATGCGGCAGTGCGAGTCCTTCAAGCGGCCGCGAAGCTCAGAAATTCCGATGCACAGCCTTCCGGCTTGATCTTCAAGAACCTCCAAGGTCACGCGCTGAGCGACATGACCTTCACGCAGTTGCTGCGGCGGATGGGCTATGACTTCACCGTGCACGGTTTCCGCGCAAGCTTTCGGACCTGGGGGGCGGACATTGCGCACTACGAGCACGAAATGCTCGAAGTGGCCCTTTCCCATGTAGTCGGCGACGCCACAGTCCGGGCCTACCACCGATCCGATATGGTTGAAAAGCGGCGCAAGCTGATGGACGAGTGGGCAGCATATCTGGCACAAACCGTCGAGGAAGGCGAGAACAAAAGTGAAGAGAAAGCCTAAGCCAACTCTAGACGGGCAAGATCATCGGCGCATGGCCGAGTCGGCGGACAGTGCCCTCGCTGAACGCACCTTCGTGCTTCCAACCGATTTTTCTGACTATCTCGTTCGCTTTCGTACGATAGCCAGCGCTCGACCAACAATCTTGAAGCTTCTGGAAAACGAGGGCGCCGCAAACGAGTTGTGGAGCCTCTGTGACACCGGAGAGATTGAAGACCTCCTTGCTCATCTGCGACTGCATCCTCCGTCAGCAGAACTCATTGCAATGGTGATGCTCACCGGAAAATCGAAGCTCCTGCACCACAGTCAGACAAGCAAAGGTGGGAGGGTCAAAGCCAGCGGGTACGACTATCTCAAAGCTCAGGCTCGACAAGCGTGGCACACAGACACGAGCAAGAGATCGGCGTCCGCGTTCGCGGATCATTGGTTGGACAAGAAGATCGCTGAAAACACAGTGCTTGAACGCGAGGGGAAGTCCCCTGAAAAACTGCCCGAGGCGGGGACCGTACGAAAGTGGCTGGCTGGCGTCGCAAAAGAAACCAGCAAATAGTTGGCATTCAGCTAAGCAGAGCACTTTCCGGATTGAGGGGGGAAATTCATCATCGGGGTTCAATTTCTCGCAAAGGAGCGTAAATGAACCCAGACATTGGCAGCGTGATTTTTGGCCCGACTGCAGCTAAAGCCAGACATAAAAACCGCCGCATCCACCGCAAGGCAGCGGTATGCGAAATGCTCGACATTAGCCCCGGCACCCTCGACAACATGGTTGCCGAGAATCTCTTTGTCAAACCCATCAAGATCGGCGCTCGCTGTGTGGGCTTCGTAGCTGACGAGGTTGAAGCTTGGCTTGAGCAGCGCATCGCCGAGCGCGATGCCAAGACCGAGCAACGCAAGGCGCTGCAGTAGCGCGGCGCAATCTACTAGCGCTCTTCGCAGGCCGATCATGTCCTCGTCCCGGTGATCGTCCCTGCTCACCGCCTTTTAGGCAGCACACCTCCCTCACTTTTTACTGAAATTGTCTCAGCTTCGGCTGGTGGCAAAGGACTATTCATGCCCATTTCTTCTGTATCCCCTCAAGCCCAGGTCTTGGAAACGCAGCAGGCGGCCGTGGCCACAGATGCCGAACTCTCTGACGGAACGGTTGCCGATCTCCTGGAACAGGTTGACCTTCAAGCGCTGATTGCAGACAAGACCTTGTCAATTCATAAGCGCTCGAAGCTCTCAATCGACCAGCCTGAGTTCCTCCTCTACATCCAAATCTTCGATCTCGCACACGTCTACATCACAGCCGAAGCGAAGGCTGCACTGAGCCGCTGCTATCTCACGCCAGCGTTCCTTCTGGACAAGTTTGGTGCTCAGTATTCCGAGACCATCCTTTCCACGTGCACGCGCGGCAAGTTGAAGGGCGCGACGTACCTGAACGCACAGGCAAACACGTACCGCCACGTCACCGACAACGACCAAGAGATCGTAGTCACCGGCACTTGCGGTAAGCGCGAGGGCAAGATCACCCGCGAGGTCCATATCACCTGCAGCCCGCGCGTTGCTCAGCCCGCACTGGCGGTTTCTCACGAAGCAACACCATCGCTGTAAATACCGAGCACATCTCAATTTTCACGGCTGCGGCTGCAGCCGTGTCTTCCAACCAATCATGAAAACTACCTCTCAATCAGCGAAGGTGGCGCGCCCCCGCACGCCAATGCCGGAGCCAAGCGACGACGGGCTGTTTCGCCCTCGCAGCGAAATGCATTTGATCTCAGCCGCCGAGTTCATTCACCTCGAAGTACCACGCCGCAAGAACCACTGGGGCCGTCTCATCCAATCCAACCAGACCGGCATGCTGTTTGGCCCGCGCGGTCGCGGCAAGACCTGGGTGGCGTTGAGCCTCGCCATCTGCATCAGTGCCTGCATCACTTTTCTGGGCCGCAAAGCGCGTCGTGCACGCCGCGTCATCTACCTCGATGGCGAGATGGACCTCTTCACCCTGCGCCAACGCATCTTGTCTCTGTGCCTCTGCTTCAATGTGGACCCTCCCGACAACTTGAAGCTCTTTACTCCCGAAGCCTTCACCGATCTGCTGCCGTCGATCAACACGCCCGAAGGCCAGCGCGCCATCGACGCAATGATCGGCACGGACTGGGACGTGATCTTCATCGACAACTACTCCGCTTGGAGCGGTGACGGCCGCGAAACCGCTGAAGCCTGGGCGCCCATGATGCGCTGGATGCTCGGCCACAAACGCGCTGGCCGCACGGTGATCGTGATCCACCACACCGGCAAGACGGGCAAGCAGCGTGGCAGCAGCAGCCATGAGGATGCCCTGGACTGGTCGGTGGCCCTCAAGCCGGTGGACGACGTTGCCGGTGATGGAGCCCTGCGCTTCAACCTGGTCTGGGAGAAGTCCCGCCACCTGGCAAACACTGAGGTCCAGCCCATCGCGGCGACGCTTAGTCAAGGTGAACAGGGTGAACTGACATGGCACCACAAGATGGGCATGCATCAAGACCCGCGCATCGACAAAGCCCAGGCGATGAAGGCTAAAGGCATGTCTCAGGTCGCCATTGCCAAGGAACTGGGCATTGACCGAACCACCGTCGGTCGCTGGCTGAATCCGAAGTGATGCACACGTGCATCCACTAGCGAATGCACCGTTGCACACCCCTGCGCGGCCATATCTGCGCAGCCGCGCACGGTGCCGCTCGCTAAGTAGAGCTATGGAGATCACTATCACTATTGGATAGGTGGTCTGTACTACTCGGTAATGAAGAACTGCAGACCATCATGCACACATCACCATGATCGACTTCATCAACATAACCATCGACGGTGACGACTTTCCAAAAATTGGCAAATCTGTCACTACTCTTCAGCCCAGTGGAGCCGAAACACACTCGCTCACCGAAGTCAAAGTACGCTCCGCCAGTGGCGCCCCAGATTTCACTGCAGAGGTGGAGACCCGTGGGGAACAGCCGCGCATGCGTTTCAGCGGATCACCGGCTAAGTGGATTCAGGGCCACAACGGCATGGGCTCCAACGACTTCCAAGCTGTGGTCAAAGCATCGGTCTTACTGGTGTTTCAGACTTTGGGAATCGACTGCCCGGCATCTGTTTTTGCAGCACTTTCGAGCGGTGAATACGACGTTCACGAGGTCCATGTTGCTGAGCACTATCGACTCCCGCGAGGCTTAATTCCGAAGCTCTGCGACAACATCCGTCGTCATGCAGATTCTTCGCTAAAAGCTGTGCCCATGGAGAAAGGCATCGGCATCCGTTTGTGGCCTGATTCACGCGACCTCAGCGTGGCGATTTACGACAAATACAACTACTTTTTGGATCGCCTCTGTCGGCATAAATTCGCGCTGATGGGCAACATGCCAGCCGACTTCCAACGCATCGGAATCGGCATGGATTTCGACCAGATGATGGGAGAGTACCTTGCCCACGTTGTGCGCATCGAGACCCGTCACAAGCGCAGCCTGAACAGCAAGATTTGCCCGCTCAACCGGGGCTCGCTCTGGCTGCCGGGCTCGGCCCGTGAACTGCACATCAACGCGGTTCAAAAGATACCTCTGCAAGACATACCGCCCCTCGACCAGCGTGAACTGCTTTTGGAGGATGCGAGCCCCGAGCATCGAGCTCTTATCGCGCTCTGGCTCGACGGTCGCGACCCTATGAAGTTCTGCGCCAGCGTGGCAACCTACTACCGTCGCCGCAAGAAAATTCTCGCCCTGTACGGCATTGACCTGTCTGTGCGCCCTTTGGCCGAAGACACGATCAAATGGTCCGATCTCACCAACCCAGCGTCGATAGTCGAGCCACCTCAGTGGGCCGTGGAAAACGGCTTTATGTATGACCCCGTGGCGCGCAGTGCGTGGGCGGTCAAAACTCAGAATGAGGCAGCTTGGCTCCGCCCTGCACCTCAGCATCGTGTGTTCAAGAGCTACTGACGAAGGGAGGCACTGCAGGCAATTTCAATCATGGTCGCAGTGCCGTTCCGGTGGACCCTGGCAGTTGAACCTCTGTGCTGTTACTGGTGCTCGTTACCACCGCTTCAGTCACCGGAATTGCTGCATAACTTTATCTTGCCGAAGCTCAGTACCATTGCTCTTGGTATTTCAGTGAGCCGCTTTTCCCCAGTCTCGCGCCAACTCATAAACCTCCGGTATCCACGCCTCTCTGCTGGAGAACACCACCACTATCCGGTCGTTACCGTAGTTCCAGCCGATGCGCTGACCACCCCAACCAGTGGCCCATGCGGTGCCCGGTGCCGTCGTGTTTTCCGTCCACATCAGGTAGCCGTAGCCGCCGAACATCCGGCCGTGTTTGCGCGCCGCAGGGTTGCGGTCGTTGCCTATCTGCTTGGCCATCGCAGCCTTCACGAATTCGCCAAAGCAGTCCGACTTCTTTGACGATTCTTTAACCCAGACAGCGAAGCGCATCCAGTCCTCCATGCGCAGCCGCATGCCGGAGTCTCCCAGTCCGTTCTTGGCACGGTCCTGTGAGTACAGCCCCGGATGTGCGGCGCCCATCGGGTTGAGCACCTGCTCTTGAATCCACTGGCTTAGCGGCATGCCGGTTGCGCGGCTGACCATGAGGCCGAGCGTCATGGGGTCGGTGGATTTGTACGCGAATGCCTCCCCGGGCTTGTATTCCGAGAATGCGCCGCGCGCAGCCTTGGCAATGCGATCCGTCGCAATCAACTCTGCAAGGTTCAGCAGGCCCTGGTTCCAGTCCTTGGTCTGCTCTGGCGTCCAGATGGTGCTGTCGCCGTTTTGCTCTGACGCACCCGATGCCATGCGCAGCAGATCGTGCACCGTGGCATTGCCCAGCGCTTTGCCCTGCAGTTCCGGCAGCACGTCACCGGTCTTGGACTGCAGTGTGAGCTTGCCCGCACAGATGGCTTGCCCCACCGCCATGGCCGTGACCGTCTTGCCCATGGACATGCCGAAGAACAGGGATTCGGAGTCGGCCGGGGCGTTGAACGCGGAATACACGATGGTGTTGCCGTCCATCAGCGCAAAGGCCTTGGCGGGTCGTTGGCCGACGAGGGCGCGAGCGCGATCCACGAGGGGCTTTTCTCCAACCGATGGCGCGCGGGTGTTGAGCGTGCTGAGATTCGGGCTGGGCTGCGTGATCTGGAACCAGCGCGGGCCGGTCTTGGCCAGCAGCCATTCGTCGGGCGCTGCGGCGCCGCCATCAGCCACCGGCGTGACTTGCGCTATGGCCTGAGCGCAGAAAACTAGGGCCGCAGCCGCCATCAACCGCAGGGAGTTTTTGGCTACGCGCTTCCTCATTGGATACCTTTCAGAAACTCCAGCGTGTCCCGCACCGCCTCGGCTTGGATCGCTTTCGCGTCACCCCCGCCGCGCGATCCCGGCACCATCGCTTGGCACTCGTTGACAGCCAGCCCGAACTCCGCGCCAGTCGCCATAGACCGCTTTTTCTTGAAGTCGTACACGTTGTTGCCCAGGCCGCTACCGGCCTTCATGGTCATATACAACTCCATGTCGCAGTTCTTGGCGCTAGTGGTGCGCGGATTGACGCGATACGTGAAGTTCAAAGTGTCGAAGGCATGGCGCGCGCCCTTGAACTCCTTGTAGCGGATGTTGTTGCCCTTAGCGATCAGTTCGTCATACCAGCGGCGGCACACTGCCACGTCCTGGGCTTCTTCCAACTCACGGTCGGCCAGCAAAACCAAAATGGGCGCAGTCGCTTTTTCGCGGTCATCAGAGCGGTAACGGATATTGCAGTTACCGGGATAGAACACCACATGCCCCGCGAACTTCACCGTGCTGGTGTTGACTGGGTCTGACCACGTGGGCCAAGCCGTATCAAACGCAGCGCTACCGCCCCGTGAAAAGCCGATATTGAAGATGCGCGCCGCATCAATCTGTGGATGGGTCACCAGCATCCGCAATGCGTTCATGGTGTCGGCCACGTGGGCGGGGTACGGGACCAGCTCTTGGTTGGAATTGGTCTCCAGCACGCCCCGAGGCTTGTAGCTGTCGGCGATCAGCACAGCATAGCCTGCGGCATTCAACTCCTTGGCCCACACGTCATAGAGATTACTCTCGACACCGCCGCTTCCGTGGCTGAGCACCACGGCAGGCACTTTGGCGTCTTTGGCAATGTCCTTGGGCGTCAGCAATTCAGCAGGGATCGTCGCAACAGTGGTTCCAGCAAGCAGTTGCCTTGCGTAGAGATGCCGGTTTGGAGGTGTTATGGACTCGTACTCAAAACGGCCCGTCTGACCATTGCTGAGGTCTTTCAATGGCGCTGCGAAGGCCTGTGTCGAGACAGCGGCAAGCGCGGCTACTAAAAATGTCGATCTCCACTTCATCGCCCTCACTCCACTCAATTTTGTGTTTTAAACGACTCAAATCGTATCGCATTGTGTTGTATACGACGTGTCATCTGTGTGCACATTGGATGACTCTCTCGGGCCATGAAAGCCAGGGAGCCCGCCAAGGAAAAGCAGCTATCGCCGCGTGTGGTGCAGTTGCCCACGGCAGTGACGCTCGCGCTTGGCAAGAACCTGCACAAGTACCGAATCGCTGCGCAGAAATCGCAAGAGGATTTGGCTCACGAGGCTGAAGTTGAGCGGTCGCGCATCTCCAAGCTGGAGAACGGCAGAATTAACCCCTCCCTATTGACGCTTGCGACCCTCAGCCACTGTCTCGGCGTCACCCTTGAGCAACTCTTTGCGGGCGTCACTGCAACGCTGCCGCCAGCCTCTGAGACCGGGGAAATGCGTCGCGCAAACCAGGCATATCCCGAGAAGCCAGCTCCCGCGAAGAAGCGAGGGAAGTAGAAGCAGGGGTCTACTCATCTCATCGCTTGAGACGCACACGTACAGCGGCAAGCAACCGAACCGCCTCGGGTTGCCAAGACTCTGATTCGTGCATCCAAATGATCAGCTTCTGCTTGGGCTCTTTGTGCCATGCAGCCCTGGCTCGGCGGCTACCGGGACCGGCGTCTGGCAGTCGCAGCCGCGCATTGAACGCGTGGAAACCCGGCTCCGTTGCACCACTATCCAAGAGTAGGATGCGCTGCGGAAAGTGGCGTTGACCGAACACCAAACCCTCCACACCTACCGCGAGAGCCCAGTGCTTGGTGCGGTGATGCTTCACAGAGGCAAATGCAATGGCAACCAGATCGCCTTGCATGAGCCATTTGACGGCGGGGGCATCTACATCGTGCTCAATGCAGTAGCGAGCGGTGAGTTCGAGTGGCAGTCCGAGGCGATTTACTTCATCCGTCCAATCTTTTGGGTTGATTCCGGTGAAGTAGTACGGGGACATTGCGGTCCAAACTGCGGCTGCCACACCATGCTTACGCCGCGACATGTCGTGCAGCGCCGAGGCCTTTGCAAGTCCAAGGGTGACCAACAGCATCGCGAGCATGTGGGTCCCGCAAGATGCGTCCAATACCGACTGCTGCATGAATACCGGCACCGGCTCTTCGCGCTTCTGTTGAACGGTGAGCGCATGGCCGGTCTGCAGCGCCGCATGGATGCGCTGAAACGTGTAAGACGGCTCAGCGCGCTTGGATGAGACGGCTTTGGGCATATCAATACTCATCCGGACGAAGTAGCGTAGTGACGCTGCGGTCGGCTTCGGTGATGATCCAGAGCGTTGGCAGTGACGAACGCTCGTCTCTGGGCGTTGCAGCCAGTCGCTCCGCATCGACAAGCCGATAGCAACTCAGAATCCGCAAACGGCGGGCGACTGCGAAGCCGTTTTCTGAACGGTCTTCGTCGCACAGATCGCCCCAATCGCCATGCACATGACGGCTAACCAGGGCTACCGCGCTGAAGCCAGTTTCTTGCAGCAGTTCCAAAGCGCCTGGCGTGGCGACGATTTGGCCCAGTGGAAACTTGGCGCTGCTGGAGTAAACGATGGTGGCGATGGTAGGTGAAGATGACGCCAGACTTGATGTGAATTCGGGTGTAGTGGTCATGGGAGGCTCCATAGGTAGGGAAAAAACAAAACGGTGAATGCAAACGGGCGTGCGTAGTCCTCCGCAAACAGGTACCGGATAGAAAACGCGGATGAGAGAAATCAGTGCGGCTGCAGGACAACAGCCGGAGAGAGACAGGGCCTCAGCGAGAGGGCGTCAACGAAACTTGCGCTTGGCAGAGCGCGATAAGCAGATCAGAGTCCGAGGCGTATGGCTGCTCGATCCAGTCTGCAAATTGCTCTGTGGCCAACAGCCAGCCACTGACCACGGATGGCATCGCAGTATCGGTGTCACCGCCATGCAACAAGCCCAAGGTGTGCAACCGGCGGGATTCCACGGCATCTTGAACCGCACCCACAGGCATGTCGGCCAACAGCGCCAGTACCTCACAGCCATGCAGTTCGTCGCGCAAAGGAACTACTGGCAAGATCGCGCTACCAAAGCACCGGACACAGTAGGACCAAAGCAGCCACTGGAACTCGAATGCAGTGAAGTCGAGCAGCCGTGCTAACCCCTCGAGATTTGTGCCAACGCGTGACAGCGCGGGCAGTGGTGATGGCTTCAACGCAGCCATCCGAGCGGCAAGGATTACCGGGTCTGTCGGGATCGAAAAATGGACGGGTCTGCCGGCCCTATTAATCAACAAAAAATCCGGCAATACGCCATCGAAAATTGGCTGGTTTTCATATTCAAGTTCGCGCCAGCACATCTGCTCGATAGCGCGACTTTCCCGAATCAAGTCTTGACCATGCAATAAGCGGGGCAGAGCCATCCCGATGCGATGTAGCAGGTGCCCCACGTGATGGTGGCGGAAGGCTGCATTTCCTGTGCCATAGGCTGCTCTTTTGTGACCGCACGGGTCAAGTCTGGTGGCATCCCCTTCCGCGCTGCCTGAGATCGGGTCCTGGATCATATGTTGCTCCGGATTGAAGCGCACTAGTTTTTCTATTCGGTGCCCACCTCAATTCATATTCTCGAGACCCAAATCAGGTTCGTTGTCGACCGCTAATCCGTGGATCGGATCATGGCAGAATACAAAACTGGTGCAGCGAGGTGATCTAAATTCAACTGAGCAGAAAGTTCAGGCCCTTGGCAGCCATACTCAAAATATTCTAACTCTTCAAAGATTTGTTCAAAACGCACTAAAACTATTATAAAGCGGTGAAAAGATCATATTTTTACAAAAAAGTTCGCGCACGTCACTCAATTATATATCATATTTGATATGATAACCAAAATTGTGACCATTGCGAAAGACGATATTTTAATAGAAATATGTTTTTCTGAATTTCGACCTCACATTTGGCCACACCAATGTTTGAACGCCGCCCATGCAGCGGGTCTCGCCAGCCCTTGTTCTGCTGCCGAGCCGCCTTCTATGGCTCCTAGATAGTCGTACGCGATCCGCGTTGGTGTCGTGTAAGTGTGTTTAACGAGGATCCAGTCGTGTTCAAATGTAGCCTCGTTCTACCGCTTTTCGGCGGCTTGGGCAGAGCGGAGGGGCTTGTCCTTGTTCAATACGCCACCACCGGATAAATCCCACAATGCGGGAAGACGGTTGCCATAGGCGTTGAATTACTGTATAAAAAACCAGATCCGTGGGGTAAATTGACGCGCGACCAACATGTTCTTCGTTGGTGCGGTGTACCGCGTTAGCTATAAGACGCTTGCTACAAAAAAAACATGACAGACACAACGAAGATGCAAACCTTTCGCTTCATCGACCTGTTCGCAGGCCTTGGCGGCTTCCACCTTGCGCTTGACCGCCTGGGCGGCCGGTGTGTCTTAGCTGCCGAATGGAAGGAGCACCTTCGGGACCTCTACGAGGAAAACTTCAAACTGCGTCCGGAGGGCGACATAACCCTTGTCAATCCGCAGGACGTCCCAGACCACGACGTACTGACGGCTGGCTTCCCCTGCCAGCCGTTCTCTAAGGCAGGTGAGCAACTCGGCTTCGAATGCACCGAGC
>NZ_QAIM01000022.1:2286-2733 GCF_003061035.1 Acidovorax sp. HMWF018 | reverse complement strand
ACACCACATCCAGGTTGCGCCGTGAACGGGCGCACTCCGGGGAGCGTGCGTAGTCTGTGGTTTTGGCAGGAGCGGTCTGGTCGCGTTGTGTATTGCGCCGTGATTCGGTCTCGGCGGCGGTCGCCTCGGCCTGCAAGCGCTGCTGTTTGCGCGCCAGCGCCTCGGCGGCTTCTTCGCGCTCCTGCTGGATCTCCTGCGGAGTTTTGCGGGCCTCCACCTCACGCACGGTGGTGCCGCTGGCGCATTTGCCGTCGGTGTAGGTGACCTTGCCCGTGGCAGCGTCGGTGCAGCGCACCACCTGCGCCTGGGCACCCAATGGAGGTAGTGTGCCCAGAAAGACCACGCACAGGCCAGCGATAAGGGTATGGGTACGTGGTTTCATGGTGGCTGGAGAGTTGTTGGGGTAGCGGGGTCAGCGCCAGGCCATCACGGCTTGTCCGGGCTGTT
>NZ_QAIM01000022.1:0-2180 GCF_003061035.1 Acidovorax sp. HMWF018 | reverse complement strand
CCTGGTCCTGTTCTCGGGCTCGGCGATCCAGTTCACGGGCCTGCTGGTCGCGGCGTTCGCGTTCGCGGGCTGCCCGGTCGCGCTCAGCGCGGTCACGGTCACGCTCTCTTTCGCGCCAGTCATTGCGGTTGCGGTCGTTGTCCCACCGGTTGTCGTCGCGGTCACGTCCGCCGTAGTAGATGGCGGGCGGTGGCGGCGGGGCCGAATAGATCACGCCAGGCGCACGGTACACAGGCGGCGCCTGGTACACCGGCGGCGGGGCACTGTAGATGTAGCCTGGCTGTTCGTACACCGGGTAGCGCGGAGAGTCGTAATAGGGGTCGCCCGGCACGGTGGCACACCCCGTCACCAGGGCCCCCAGGACCGTGGCGGAAAGAATGCGGGTGATGGTGTAGGTCATGGTGATCAGACTCCGGCCGGGTGGGGGCGTTCCGCCTTGTCCGTAAAGCCCATGAAAAGCGCTCCGGTGGAGCGTTACAAATTTCAGGGGTCTGGCACAGGGGGCCAATCACTTTAGCGCGTGGGGACGGCTTTTGGTTGACTCGGCGCATGCACAGGTGCCGATGGAGGCTGTAACAACCCGTGAATATGGGGCACGCCTGCTGCTTGATATCGTCAAAAATGATAGCTATCAGAGTACGTTTTACGGACGCAATCAACTGATTCAACCAAAAAATCGGACCCGCAAAAAACAAACGGCCCCGCAAGGCCGTTGTGTTCCAGCGGATAGGGCGCCGGTTTACTTGGGCAGTACGCGGCGGATGGTCTCCGCCAGGTCTTCCGCCACAAACTTGGCCACATAGCCATCGGCCCCGACGCTGCGCACATGGTCTTCGTTGGCCGAGCCCGACAGCGAGGAATGGATGACCACCGGCAGCCCATGAAAGCGGGCGTCCTGCTTGATGTTGCGCGTCAGCGTGAAGCCGTCCATCTCCGGCATTTCCAGGTCGGTCAACACCATGGCCACGCGGTCAAGCACCGTCTTGCCCTCGGCCTCGGCACTTTTGGCGATGGCATTCAGCCGGTCCCAGGCCTCCTTGCCGGATTTCACCATTTCATATGGCGCGTTGAGCACCTTGAGCTCTTGCTCGATGAGCGAGCGGGCCACGAACGAGTCGTCCGCCGCCAGGATGATGCAACCAGGCTTGAGCTTGAGCTTGGCGCCCACCTTTTCCTCTGTGACCTCGTGACCGTCAGAGGGCGAGATCATCTGCAGGATGGCTTCCACGTCCAGCACCTGCGCGAGGCGGGACTCGTCGGTGTTGCCGTCCAGACGGGCAATGCTTGTCACCAGCTTGCCAGCAGCGCCGCTGGTTTCCGCCGACAGCACCTGTTTCCAGTCCAGGCGCACGATGTCTTCCACCGACTCGACCGCAAACGCCTGGGTGGTGCGTGCGTACTCTGTCACCAGCATGATGTTCAGGCCCGTCTGTGGCTTGCAACCCACGATGGAGGGCAGGTCCAGCACCGGAATCACCTGTCCGCGCAGGTTGACCACCCCGAGCGAATGGGCCGTGGTACCCGCAATCGGCGTGATGCTGGGCATGGCCACGATCTCGCGGATCTTGAAGACATTGATACCGAACAGCTCGGACTTGCCCAAGGCGCTGTCGATGCCCAGGCGAAACAGCAGCAGCTCGAACTTATTGGTGCTGGTGAGGTTGGTCCGCTCGTCGATGTCCTGCTGGATGGCTTTCATGTTGGATCCTTCGCGCGGTAATGAAGATACGAAGATACGCGCTTTTACAAATTCTAGGACCCAAACGGCACGCGCAGTGCGCTAAATCTTCAGGCAATACCCGAATAGTGCGCTGCAGCATCCGTGCGTGGCGGCGCCGTCACACCCTGTCCGGCGTGACCGGCTCAAAGTGCACAACGGTGGGGAACGGATCGTAAAAATGGTGCAGCAGCCGTTTCCACTCCTGGTACTGGGCGGATTGGCGGAAACCCACCTCGTGGTCGGCCAGGGTGGCCCAGCGCACCAGCAGCACATAGTCCTGCGGTCGCTCCATGCAATGCCCCAGCTCATGGGACAGGTAGCCAGGCATGCAGGCAATGATGCGCTGCGCCTGGGCAAACGCCTGTTCAAACGCGCTGGTCTGGCCGGGGCGGATGGTGAGGTGGGCAATTTCCATAATCATGGGGGTGGCCAGAGGGGTAGATGGGGCAGGGGATCAGAC
>NZ_QAIM01000234.1:0-12419 GCF_003061035.1 Acidovorax sp. HMWF018 | reverse complement strand
GGGGCAGCCAGCGTTATTCGCCCCTGCTGCAGCAGCCCGGCAGCCACGGATCGGTGGGTGTGACGCTGGACCGCGAGTTCTACCGGATGCGTGCGCCAGCGGTCACGCTCAATGGCCTGGACAACAGCCATGTGCCGGTGTCCTGGTTCTTCAAGGCGCAGACGGCGGATGTGAGCGCCTATCCGTTCGACCTGCAGGTCAACCGACTTCCTGCCATGCGCGCGGGCGAGGGAGACCTGCGTGCCCATGCCATCACCGCTGGGGTGGGCATGCAGCCCACCGAGCGCATCAACCTGTTTGCCTACGCCAACCAGTTCAGCATGCGCCTGCGCGGCCAGAACGTGCAGGAGACTTCGCTGGACGACACCGTCACCCAGGGCGCCCTGGGCATGGCCTACCGGTGGGGGCCGACGGAGCAAACCTGGATCAAGCTGGGCCGCAGCGTGGACAACCTGCAATTGCTGCGCTACCCCACGGCCTACATCGAGCCACCGTTCCTGACCGTCATGGGCGTGAGCAGCGCCCCGCGCAAGGACTTCAGCGACATTCAGCTGCGCCACACCGTGGACACCACCCCCGGCAGCCGCTGGAGCGTGACGCTGGAGCATGTGCGCGAGCGCCAGAACAACCTGCTGGCGGGCGAGGCCGCCGTGGTGGCTGACATTCCAAACGTGGGCCTGTACCGCGACTACCTCGTCCTGGCAGGCTACAACCGCATTGACCGCCGTTACACCGGCCTCACCCTGGCCACCACGCAACGCCTGGACCCGGCGCTGAGCCTGGACGCAGCCCTGGGGCTGCAGCAAATCCGCCACCGCGTGGACGGCCTCACGCAGAGCTACCTGGTGGGGCTGGATGCCCTGAGCGAAGACCAGGCCCGCCGCGCGGACACCGAGCGCGTGGTCACGCCGCGCCTGGGCGCGGTGTGGCAGCCTGCTGCGGGCGCCACGCTGCGCGTGGCCTATCAGGACTGGCTGCGGCCTCTCAGCGTCTCCACCCTTGCCAGCGTGGAGACCGCGGGCATCCCTGTCGAAGACCGCCTGGTGGAGGCTGGAGGGCGCCACAAACGCACAGTGGCACAGCTGGGCATGGAGGTGGGCGCCAACACCTTCGTGGGTCTGCGGGCCGACCACCTGCGGGTGAACAACCCCGGCACGATTGGTGTGGACCTGCGCACGCCCAGCCTGCCGTTCCTCGAAGAGATGCGCAACGCGCAGCTGGTCAACCTGTCCACCAGTGACCTGCTGGAGGACACGCCGAGTTTTGAGCGCGGCACGCTGCAGACCTTGGGTGGCACGGTCAACCACATGTTCAGCCGCCGCTGGTCGGGCTACGCCAAGTACCTGTACCAGCACAGTGAAAGCCGCATGCTCGACGGAGGTGCCGAGGTGGTGGGGCGCATTCCCTATATCCCGCGCCATACCGTGGCGCTGGGAGCCACCTGGGCCAGCGCGCAGCGCCTGTACCTGAGCGCGCGCGCGGTGTACCGCTCGGAGCGGTTTGAGGACAAGGAGAACCTCACGCGCCGTGCGCCGGGCTGGGGAGTGGACCTGATGGGCTTCTGGGAAACGCAGGACAAACGCTGGGTGGTGGGCGTTGCGGCCATGAACCTGTGGGCGCCCAAGTCCGACCGGCAAAAGACCCGCTATGTCCTGGATGCGCGCTATCGCTTCTGATCGGGCGGCGGTGCCGCACGCCCGGCAGCGCCAGCGGTGGCTCTCGCTGGCGGCGGGGGTGCTGGCGCTGCTGCTGGTGGGGGCCGCCACGCTCAGCCGCACCTGGCATGCGCTGGAGTTCAAGACCTTTGACGTGCTGACGGCGCTGGCGGCCCCCCACCGCACGCCCGTGCCGGTGGTGATTCTTGCGATCGACGAGCCGACGTTTCAGGAGCTGCAGCAGACCTGGCCGTTTCCGCGCAGCGTGCATGCGGCCCTGCTGGAGCGGCTGCGCGCAGACGGCGCCCTGGCCGTGGGGCTGGATATTGTTTTTGCCGACCCCACCACCGAGGCCGAAGACGCCGCTCTGGACCGCACGATGGCCCAGGTGGGGCAGGGCTTGCCCGTGGTGCTGGCCTCCACCCGCGAGAAGATCGACAGCGCCAATGCCGCGCTGTGGATGGACATCCAGCCGCTGCAGCGGTTTCTGGACGCTGGCGCTGATGCGGGCGATGCCGGGGTCGAGCCGGACGACGACTTCGTGGTGCGCCGCGCCCCCGTCGCGCGCGAAGGCTTTGCGCTACGGCTGGCCCAGCGCGTGACAGAGGCGCGCGGCCAGACCCCGGCGCTGCACCATTTCGACTGGATCGGCTACCGGGGCCCGCGCGGCACGTTTGACACGCGCTCGTACTACCAGGCGCTGGAGCCGGGGCTGCTGCCTGCAGGTTTCTTCAAGGGCAAGATCGTGCTGGTGGGGCGCTCGGCGCGCACCGCCACCGAGCTGGCGCACTCGCAGGCCGACCTGTTCAACTCGCCGTTTGGCACGGCGGGCGGTGAGCGGCTTTTCCCGGGGGTGGAGCTGCAGGCCACGCTGCTGGACAACTACCTCACCGGCGGCGGGCTGCGCAGCGTGTCGGACGCGTGGACCCTGGTGATCACCGTGCTGCTGCTGCCGGTGCTTTTGGGGGCGAGCCGGCGGCTGCACCCGGCGGGCGCGGCGGCGCTGACGGCGGCGCTGGTGGTGGCCATGGGAGCCGTGTCGTGGGGGCTGTTTGCCGGCCCGCGCCTGTGGTGGCCGCCGCTGTTGCCTGCGGCGGCGGCAGTCGCCATTTATGGAGCGGCTGCGCTGGTGGGCTATGCCGTGGTGCGCCAGCGCGCGCGCCAGACGCGGGCGATGTTTGCGCAGTACGTGCCGCCCGCCGTGGTCTCGCGCCTCATTGCGCAGCCCGAGCTGATGCGCCTGGGTGGCGAGGCGCGCGAGGTCACGCTCATGTTCACCGACCTGGCCAACTTCACCACGCTGTCCGAGCAGCTCAGTGCCGAGCAGACGGTGGAGGTGCTCACCGGCTACTTCAACGCCATGACGCCGATCGTGCACGCCACGGGCGGCACCGTGGACAAGTTCATTGGCGACGCGGTGATGGCCTTCTGGGGTGCGCCGCTGGACGACCCGCGGCATGCCGAACACGCCGTGGCCGCCGCCATCGCCATGCAGCAGGCCATGCAGGCGCTGGTGGCCGATCTGCGCGCGCGCGGACTGCCGCCCATCCACATGCGGATCGGGCTGCACACGGGGCGTGTGGTGGTGGGCAATGTGGGCTCGGACCAGCGCTTTTCATACACGGCCATTGGCGACGCGGTGAACCTGGCCGCGCGGCTGGAGGGCGCCAACAAGGCGTTTGGCACCGGCATCCTGCTGTCGGCCGCCACCGCAGCGCAGCTGCCGCCCACGGTGGCGTTGCGCGCGCTGGACGATGTGATCGTCAAGGGCAAGACCGAGCCCGTGCGCGTATTCACGCCGTGCGAGGATGCGGCGGTGCGTGATGCCAGCCTGGCCGCGTTGAACGCCTTCCATGCGCGTGACTGGGCCGGCGCCGAGGTGCAGCTGGAAATGGTGCTGGAACGGCTGCCCGGAGACCCGGCCGCTACCCGCCTGCTGGCGCGTGTGAATGAAGCGCGGGGGTTGCCTGCCGATGCGCCCTGGCAGGCCGCCGTGGCGCTCGACAAACTGTAAGAGCCTGTGGACCATCCCCCGCGACATCGTCACCAGGCTCTCTACATCCTTTGACATGTATTCACCGGGGATATGGATGCAGGTGCCATGATGGGGACTTCGCAACTTCATCAGGAAGGACCCTCTCCATGCAAGTACAAGTCAACACCGACGACTACATCCACGGCGGCGATTCGCTGGCGCGCTGGATCACGGACGAGTGCAAGAGCCGGCTGTCCCGCTTTCAGGACCATGTGACGCGGCTGGAGGTGTTCCTCACCGATCTGGATGCGGGCAAGTCCGGTGCCAATGACAAGCGCTGCCGCATCGAAGCGCGCGTCACGGGCCGCCAACCCATCACCGTGACTGATGAGGCCGACAAGATGGCCAACGCCTTCATCGGCGCGGCCGACAAGCTGGCCCGCGCCCTCGACACTGACCTGGGCCGTGTGAAGGACCGCAATGGCCGCGACACCATCCGTGTGGCCGCCGACGAACGGGATTGAAGTGAATTCGAAGTGAAATGGGCTTCTAGCGCATGATTTTCATGTGCTGGTAGCTATCAATTCAGGAGTAATGAAAAAGGCGCTGCAGCCTGAAGGTTGCAGCGCCTTTTTGTTGGGGTCGCCTACAGGTCGAGCACCAGCAGCTTGCTGCGCGCGCGGGAGCAGCAGGGCATGAACTGCTCGTTGGCCGCCTTTTCTTCGTCCGTCAGGTACATGTCGCGGTGGTCCACCTCGCCTTCCAGCACGCGCGTGAGGCAGGTGCCACACACGCCTTGTTCGCACGAGGTCAGGATGTCGATGCCCTCCTTGCGCAGCGCTTCCACCACCGACACATCGGGCGCAATCGGGTAGACCTTGCCCGTGCTGGCAATGCGCACCTCAAAACCCTGGTCGCCCGAGGTGTCCTGCGCCGGGGCGCCAAAGTATTCCAGGTGGATATGGTCCTGAGCCCAGCCCAGGGCCTTGGCGGTGGTCACCACATGGTCGATGAAGCCTGCCGGGCCACACACGTACAGACGCTTGTCGGGGCCGGGGGCTGCCAGCACGGCGGCGGTGTCCAGCTTCTGCTCGGGAGCGCCCGCATCAAAGTGAAAGTGGGCGTGGGGCGCAATGGCCGATGCGGCAATTTCGGCAGCAAACGCCGTGCGTTCGGCAGAGCGGGTGCAGTAGTGCAGCGCAAAGTCAGCGCCCGTGCGCGCCAGCCGGTCGGCCATGCACAGCAGTGGCGTCACACCAATGCCGCCCGCCAGCAGCAGCGTGCGCTGTGCAGGGTGCAGCGCAAAGTGGTTGCGCGGCGTGCTGATGGTGATCACATCGCCCTCGTGCACGCTATCGTGCATGGCGACGGAGCCGCCGCGCGATGCCGGGTCGCGCAACACGGCGATGCGGTAGCGGTGCGACTCGTGGGAGGCATTGCACAGCGAGTATTGGCGCACCAATCCGTTGGGAAGGTGCACATCGATGTGCGAGCCCGCGCTGAACGGCGGCAGTGCGGCGCCGTCCAGCCGCGCCAGCTCATAGCTGGCGGTGCCCTCGGCTTCGGCCTGCTTCTTGACGACGCGGACCTGCAGGGTCTCCTGCGCGGTCATGCGGCCACCGCCTGTGCTGCGGCAGGTGTGCGTTCTGCCGCCAGCAGGCGGTCCAGAATCTTGCGCGACTGCACGCCACCCGCATCGATGTTGAGCATGAGCAGCTTGCGGTCGGGGTAACGCAGCAGGTTCTCCTGCTGCAGCTCCAGCATCTGCTGGTCCTCCGCAAAGATCTTGCCCTGGCCGTCGCGGATCTGGGTGGTGAGCGACGGGTCTTGCGGCTTGAAGTTGCGCGCCATGCCCCAGAAGTAGTGGATCGACGTTTCGGTCTCGGGCGTGATGAAGTCCACCACGATGCTCGATGCCTTCTTGTCGGCCGGGGCGTTGTAGCCGCCGTTGCCGGCCAGGGCCACGCCCACCTCGATCAGCACATGGCTGGGGGGCGTGAAGTGGCAGATCTGCCAGCGGTCCACCAGCTGGTCGTCGGGCAGGCCGTTCATGCGCAGCGCCATCTTCCAGAACGGGGGGGCTTCAATGCCTTCCATGAAGCGGCTGGTGATCACCTCGTCGCCCTCCACGCGGGTCTTGCAGGGCACCTCGTCGATTTCCTTCTGGCCGATGCTGGTGGAGTGCACATAGGTCTCGTGCGTCAGGTCCATCAGGTTGTCGATCATCAGGCGGTAGTCGCAGGCGATGTGGTACAGCCCGCCGCCGTAAGCCCATTCAGGGTTGTTGGCCCAGGGCAGGTGGTGGATGGTGGCGGGGTCGGCCTTGTCGGCGTCGCCGGGCCACACCCAGATGAAGCCATAGCGCTCCACCACCGGAAAGCTGCGCGCCTTGGGGAACCCCTGCACGCGCTGGCCGGGCATGGACACCGACTTGCCCGTGCATTCCACCCGCAGGCCGTGGTAGCCGCACTGCAGGTGGCCTTCGCACACCGTGCCCAGCGACAGCGGGGCGCCCCGGTGGGGGCAGAAGTCATCCAGCGCGGCGACCTGGTCGGGCGCGGGGCGGTAGAACACGATCTTCTCGCCGCAGATGGTGCGGCCCAGGGGCTTGTCCGCGATCTCGTCGGGCGTGCAGGCTACGTACCAGGCGTTCTTGGGATACATGGTTGTCTCTCTCCGTGGGTGGATGGTGTCGTTGCAGGCTTGGTATACAGCCCGCTCGCAGATCGCAGGCTAGGTGGGGCGATTGTGCGAAAAAGGCGAGTTTATGTATACATAGTAAAGGCGTAAAGCAGCTATTGCACTCCGGTATATCTTCTAACTTGTTGTTTTGTAATGTGTTGAAGTGTTTTTGAGTGGATGTTGTTTTGGTTTGTGTATACATTGCGCTGACTGACTCTCTCACCTCGCTGGTCGTATCGCTCCCTATCGCCATGAACCCTCCCGAACCCCTGACCATTGCTCTACCGGCCGAGGCCGCCGAGGCAGGTACCTCGCAGGCCGTCAAGGCGCAATTGCGCCTGCGCGAGATGATCCTGGCGGGCGAGCTGCCCGGCGGCGCCCGCATTGCCGAGCTGACCCTCGTCGAGAAGCTGGGGGTGTCGCGCACGCCCATTCGCGCCGCGCTGATGCGGCTGGAGCAGGAGGGCCTGCTGCACCGCCTGCCCGGTGGCGGCTACGCCGTGCGCACGTTCTCTGAAACCGATGTGGCCGACGCCATTGAACTGCGCGGCACCATGGAAGGGTTGGCCGCGCGCCTGGCGGCCGAGCGGGGCGTGGCCCCCGCCCTGCTGGCCGAGGCCCACGCCTGCCTGGACGCCATCGATAGTGCCCTGGCCCCGCCCACGCTGGATGACGAAGGTTTTTCGCGCTATGTGGAGTTGAATGCAAGGTTTCACCTGCTGCTCAGCCGCATGGTGGGCAGCGATGTGGTGGCGCGGGAGCTGGACCGCGTCAAGGGCCTGCCGTTTGCGTCGCCCTCTGCGTTTGTGGTGGTGCAGACGCATTCGGCCCAGGCGCGCGACATGCTGGTGGTGGCGCAAGACCAGCACCGCCAGGCGCTCGATGCCATCGAGCGGCGCGAGGGTGCACGGGCCGAGGCCATCCTGCGAGAGCACTCGCGCATAACCCGGCGCAACCTGCTGGCGGCGGTGCAGGCGTCGCAGGTGCAGGGCTTGCCCGGTGTACAGCTGATCCGCGAGCGGGCATAACGGCCGGTGCAGGCGTCCGGGGCTCCTTGGGTTATTGCATTTGGCGATACCTGAATGCTTGAATTTGCGCTTGTGAAATAACCCAGCCCACGCCAAACTCCCGCCAGCATTTTCTGTATACAACGACTTTCCACAGGAGACAACGATGCAAAAACGCCACCTTCTTCGTGCCTCGGCTGCCGCCGCCATCGCGCTGTCCACCGGCCTGACCGTGCTGCCCGCCGTGGCGCAGGACAACGTGTTCAAGATCGGCCTGGTTCTGCCCATGACCGGCCAGCAAGCCACCACCGGCCGGCAGATCGAAGCCGCGGCGCGCCTGTACATGGCCCAGAACGGCGACCTGGTGGGTGGCAAGAAGGTGCAGCTCATCATCAAGGACGACACCAGTCTTCCTGATGTGACCCGCCGCCTGGCCCAGGAGCTGGTCGTCAACGAAAAGGTCAACGTGCTCGCCGGCATGGGCATCACGCCCTCGGCCATGGCCACCGCCCCGCTGGCCACGCAGTCCAAGACCCCCCTGGTGGTGATGGCTGCCGCCACGTCCAGCATCACCGAGGCCTCGCCCTATGTGGTGCGTACCAGCTTCACGCTGCCGCAAGTGTCGGTGGCCCTGGCCGACTGGGCACCCAAGAACGGCATCAAGAAGGTCGTGACCCTGGTGAGCGACTACGGCCCCGGCATCGACGCCGAAAAGTTCTTCAACCAGCGCCTCACGTTCAACGGCGGCCAGGTGACCGAAGCCCTGCGCGTGCCGCTGCGCAACCCCGACTTCGCTCCCTTCCTGCAGAAGGTGCGCGACGCCAAACCCGACGCGCTGTTTGTCTTTGTGCCCTCGGGCGCGGGCGCTGCGGTGATGAAGCAGTTCCTGGAGCGCGGCATGGACAAGGCCGGCATCAAGCTCATCGGCACCGGCGACGTGACGGACGACGATCAACTCAACGACATGGGCGACGGCGCGCTGGGCGTGGTCACCTCGCACCACTACTCGGCTGCGCACCCCTCGCCCATGAACAAGAAGTTCGTGGAAGCCTTCGAGAAGGCCAACAAGGGCCTGCGTCCCAACTTCATGGCCGTGGGTGGCTATGACGGCATGCGCGTGATCTATGAAGCGCTCAAGACCACCAAGGGTGCCGGCGGCGGTGACGCCCTGCTGGCCGCCATGAAGGGCCAGATCTTCGAAAGCCCGCGCGGCAAGGTGTTCATCGATGCGCAGACCCGCGACATCGTGCAGGACGTGTACCTGCGCAAGGTGGAGCGCGTGAACGGCCAGCTGTACAACGTGGAGTTCGACGTGATCAAGGACGTCAAGGACCCCGGCAAGACTAAATAAGCCCCCCTGAGCCGCGACCCGCTCGGTGTGTCCGCCAGATGCGGCCACTCTTCGTTGCCGTCCAAGCCTGCGCAGGCAGGCTCGGAGCCGCGGCACTCAGCCCCCAAGGGGGGCGCCGCCAGCGCGGCGGGGCGACCCTTGCGCGGCGGCCGCTGGTCTGGGCCGCGCCAGTATTTACGGGCAGGCTCCCTCTCGATCCGTTCGGGCTGAGCCTGTCGAAACCGGGGGGCGCAGGTTGAACGTCCGGCTTTGGTGATTCGTCGCACTTCCACAGCCCTGAGCAGGGTGGTGCACTTTTGTCTTCAATGAAGTGATTTCATGCTGACCATTCTTTTCGACGGCGTTGCCTACGGCATGCTGCTGTTCATCCTGGCAGTCGGCCTGGCCGTGACCATGGGGCTGATGAACTTCATCAACCTCGCGCACGGGGCCTTTGCCATGGCGGGGGGCTACATCACCGTGCTGCTCATGCAGCGGCTGGATGTGCCCTTCCTCGTCTGCCTGCCCATCGCCTTTGTCGGTACGGCCGTGCTGGGCGGCGTGCTGGAGCGCACGCTGTACCGCCCGCTGTACCACAAGGCCCACCTGGACCAGGTGCTGTTCTCCATTGGCCTGGTGTTCATGGCCGTGGCCAGCGTGGACTACTTTGTGGGCTCCACGCAGCAGATCATGCAGCTGCCTGAATGGCTCAAGGGCCGTACCGAGATCGGCAGCGGTGCATTCACCCTGGGCATGGGGCACTACCGCCTGTTCATCATCGCGGTGTGCGCTGCGCTCACCGTGGGCCTGCAGTATGTGCTCACCAAAACCCGCTTCGGCAGCCGCCTGCGCGCCAGTGTGGACGACCAGCGCGTGGCAGCTGGCATGGGCATCAACGTGAACATCGTGTTTTTGTCCACCTTCGCTTTCGGGTCCGGCCTCGCTGGCCTGGGCGGTGCGCTGGGCGCGGAGGTGCTGGGTCTCGACCCGAGCTTCCCGCTCAAGTTCATGATCTACTTTTTGATCGTGGTGGCGGTCGGCGGCACCTCGTCCATCACCGGCCCGCTGCTGGCCGCGCTGCTGCTCGGCATTGCCGACGTGGCAGGCAAGTACTACATCCCCAAGCTGGGCGCCTTCATTGTGTACAGCCTCATGATCCTGATTCTCATCTGGCGCCCCCAGGGCCTCTTTGTGCGCAAGGGGGGCAAGTGATGTCGAACCTGCAAAACACCTTGCTGCAGGCCCGGCGCTTTCGCTGGTGGGAGCCCGTGCTGTGGCTGCTGGCCTTTGCCGCGCCGCTGGCGCTGCCGAGCCATGCGCTCATCATCAACGAGATCGCCATCGTGGCGCTGTTCGCGATTTCGCTGGACCTCATCCTGGGCTACACCGGCATCGTCTCGCTGGGCCACGCGGCTTTCTTCGGGCTGGGCGGCTACGCGGCCGCGCTGTTTGCCAAGCATGTGATGCCCGACCCGCTGGTGGGCCTGGCCGTGGGCATTGGCGCGGCCACCGTGCTGGGCGCCGTGGCGTCGCTCACCATCATGCGCGGCACCGATCTCACCCGCCTCATGGTCACGCTGGGCGTGGGACTGGTGATGCTGGAGCTGGCCAACAAGCTCGACTGGCTGACCGGTGGCGCCGACGGCCTGCAGGGCGTGATGATGGGGCCGGTGCTTGGCCAGTTCGAGTTTGACCTGTACGGCCGCACGGCCGCGTGGTATTCGCTCACCGTGCTGCTGGTGTTCTTCCTCATCGCGCGCCGCATCGTGCAGTCGCCTTTTGGTGCCACGCTCAAGGCCATCCGCGACAACCGGCTGCGCGCCATGGCCATCGGTATCCCCGTGACGGCCAAGCTGGCGCAGGTGTACACGCTGGCCGCTGCGCTGGCCGGTGCTGCGGGCGCACTGCTCACGCAGACCACGGGCTTTGCCTCGCTCGACCTGTTCGAGTTCCACCGCTCGGCCGACGTGATGCTGATTCTGGTGATCGGCGGCGTGGGCTGGCTGTATGGCGGCATCCTGGGCGCCATTGGCTTCAAGCTGCTGCAGGACGTGATCTCGTCCATCACACCGCAGTACTGGACCTTCTGGGTGGGCTTGTTCCTGGTGGTGCTGGTACTGGTCGGGCGCGACCGTCTCTTCCGCCCCTGGACCTGGTTTGGCGCCGGTCGCAAGGCCGGGGTTGCCTCCAAAGCGGGAGGCCATTGATATGAACACGACAACCTCCACCACCGTGCTGTCGGCCAAGGGCTTGGTCAAGCGTTTTGGCGGCATCACGGCCACCAACAACGTCACGCTGAACCTGCAAAAGGGTGCGCGCCATGCGCTCATTGGCCCCAATGGCGCGGGCAAGACCACGCTCATCAACCTGCTGACTGGCGTGCTGGAGCCCACCGAAGGCTTCATCACCCTCGAAGGCCAGGACATCACGCGCCTGGCGCCGCACCAGCGTGTGCAGCGCGGCATGGTGCGCACCTTCCAGATCAACCAGTTGTTCGACACGCTCACGCCGCTGGAGACACTGGCGCTCACCGTGTCGCAGCACCAGGGCCTGGGCGGCAAGTGGTGGCAACCGCTGGGGGCGCGCAAGGCGGTCACCGAGCGCTGCGAGCAATTGCTGGAGCAGTTCCACCTGACCTCCGTCATGGCCGAGGAAACGCGCGTGCTGGCCTACGGCAAGCGCCGCCTGCTGGAGATTGCGATTGCGCTGGCCTGCCAGCCGCGCGTGTTGCTGCTCGACGAACCCGTGGCCGGTGTGCCCGCCGGCGAGCGCGAGGAGCTGCTGCAGACCGTGGCGGCCCTGCCCGCCGATGTCTCGGTGCTGTTGATCGAACACGATATGGACCTGGTTTTCAGCTTTGCCAACCGCATGACGGTGCTGGTCAACGGCACGGTGCTCACCGAGGGCGACCCGGACACGATTGCCAATGACCCGCAGGTGAAGGCGGTGTACCTCGGTCACGGGGAGGATGCGCATGTCTAAGACAGAACTCCTGCGCATCGAGGGCCTGAGCGCAGGCTACGGCGAGGCCGTGGTGCTGCAAGGCATTTCGCTGGCCCTGCCCGAAGGCGACACGCTGGCCCTGCTGGGGCGCAACGGCACGGGCAAGACCACGCTCATCAACACGTTGGCCGGGGCCACGCGCCAGCATGCGGGCACGGTGAGCCTGGGCGGTGTGGCGCTGCACAAGCTGCCCCCGCACGAACGCGCGGCGGCCGGCATCGGCTGGGTGCCGCAAGAGCGCAACATCTTCAAGTCGCTCACGGTGCACGAGAACCTCACGGCCGTGGCGCGCCCGGGCCGCAAAGGATCGACCGCACGGCCGTGGACGCCCGAGCGCGTGTACGAAATGTTCCCGCGCCTGGCCGAGCGCAAGACCAACCTGGGCACGCAGCTTTCCGGTGGCGAGCAGCAGATGCTGGCCGTGGGCCGCGCGCTGGTGCTCAACCCGCGCCTGCTGCTGCTGGATGAGCCGCTCGAAGGCCTCGCGCCCATCATCGTGGAAGAGCTGCTGCGCGCCATCCGCCGCATCACGCGCGAAGAGGGCCTGTCGGCCATCATCGTGGAGCAGCATCCGCAGGCCATCCTGGCCATCTCGGACCACGCCGCCGTGCTGGACCGGGGCACCGTGGTGCACACCGGTAGCGCTGCCGAGCTGAGCGCCCAGCCTGACCTGCTGGACCGCCTGCTGGGCGTGGCACGGTAGCGCGCGCCATGCAAGCCGTGCACCGCAGAACCCTTCTGGCCTGGCTGGCAGCGTCGTTCGGCGG